>NZ_DJHW01000116.1:0-10175 GCF_002433295.1 Pseudoalteromonas sp. UBA6610
CGGCTTACAAGTAACTTTTGTCACAATCAACGAAGACCATTTAGGTCAGCGTATTGATAACTTTCTTATTACCCATTTAAAAGGGGTGCCTAAAAGCGCTGTTTATAAAATTTTACGTAAAGGCGAGGTACGCGTTAATAAAAAGCGTATTAAACCAGTTTACAAATTACAGCTTGATGATGTAGTGCGTATTCCGCCAATTAAAGTAGCAGAGCGCGAAGAGTTTGTGCCTAAAAAGCTTGATAAAGTGAAGCAATTAGAAGACGCAATACTCTTTGAAGACAAATACCTTATTGTAATTAATAAGCCCTCGGGCATGGCTGTACATGGCGGCAGTGGTTTAAGCTACGGTTTAATAGAAGCACTACGCGTATTACGCCCAGATGAGCGCAGTTTAGAGCTAGTACATAGGCTTGATAGAGACACATCGGGGTGTTTACTAATTTCAAAGCGTCGCTCGGTACTTACCGCATTACATGAGCAGCTGCGTGAAAAAACAATGGAAAAAAATTACTGGGCGTTGGTAACAGGGCAGTGGGATTCGTCGGTTAAAAATGTAACGGAAGGGCTGCGTAAAAACACCCTCAAGTCGGGCGAGCGCGTGGTGCGTGTAGATAATAACGAAGGTAAACCTTCACATACTCGCTTTAGAGTACTTGAGCGTTTTAACGAGTGCTCGTTAGTGCAAGCCTCACCTGTGACTGGGCGTACTCACCAAATTCGTGTTCATACACAGTGTAAAGGCCACCCTATTGCATGCGATGATAAATACGGCGACCAAGGGTTTGATGTATCAATGCGCAAAATAGGCTTAAACCGCTTATTTTTACACGCCCACGATTTAAGCTTTTATCACCCTAAAAACGAAACTACCATGCGCGTAGAGGCGCCGCTTGATAACGCACTTAAAAGTTGTATTTTAAAATTAAGAGATGCTAAAGCGTAATGACTACCGCTGTATTAAAAAAATATAAACTGGTTATTTTTGATTGGGATGGCACTGTAATGGACTCAATTAGCAAAATTGTTAATTGTATTCGTCACAGTGCGCTGGCGCTTAATATTGAGCCGCCGAGCGACACTGCAATTAAAAATATTATTGGTATGTCGCTTGAACTTGCTATTGAGGTGCTATTTCCTGACGAGGTAGCGCACCATCCCGCATTAATTAACGGCTATAAACAGCAATACCGTGTTGATACGACTGCCACTCCTGTATTTGATAATGTAGAAAATGTACTAAGTGCGTTAAAAGCACAAGGGGTTATTTTAGCGATTGCCACCGGTAAAGGGCGTGATGGTTTAATGCGTTTATTAGAGCAAACTCAGTTAGGGCATTACTTTAGTGCCACGCGCACAAGTGATGAAGCACGCTCTAAACCTTCTCCCGATATGCTTGAACAACTATTAGCTGAATTAGCAATAAATGCCGACGAAGCACTCATGATTGGGGATACAAAAATAGATATGGCCATGGCACAGGCAGCCAACATAGATAGAATTGGCGTTACCATGGGCGTGCACAGTGCAGCGCAGTTAAGTGAGTTTAGCCCCGTTGCAACCGTTGATAATTACCAGCAGCTGCAACGCATACTACTTGGCTAAGGTTGAGCGGCGAGTATGTCGAGATTAAACTCAGCCAATAGCTGGCTGAGTTTAATAAGAGGCAAGCCTATTAAGCTATTAGGATCGTCCCCGTTTAATTTTTCAAATAAGCAAATCCCTAATCCTTCACTTTTAAAGCTCCCAGCACAGTTATATGGCTGCTCTGCATCGCAGTAGGCTTCTATTTGCTTTTTGTTGAGTGTTCTAAATACTACCTCAAAAGGCTCTATTAACGTTTTTGCTTTATCGCTAGCAATATCGTAAACACACAGGCCTGTTAAAAACGTGACAGTTTGGCCGCTAAACAAAGAAAGCTGCTTTATGGCGTTTTCTTTATTATGAGGTTTACCAAGTATTTGCCCATCAAATACGGCCACTTGGTCGGAGCCGATTGCAAGGCCTTTAACAAAATGATCGCAAGCGGCACGCGCTTTGCGCTCGCTTAGGCGCTTAACAAGTTGCTCAGGGGTTTCGTTTGGTATGGCGGTTTCGTCAATATCAGGCGAAAAAGTACTAAATGGCAGATTAAATTTTTGCAATAAAGACTGCCTAAATGGCGAGCTTGACGCTAATATAAGCGGGTGCTTCATAAATTATTATCCTAATTAAAATTAGTTTGAGTTAGGATAAATCAGATCCGTAATGAAAACACGTGAAAAACCATGTAAAAATGCTTTTTTGCTTTGACTAACCAATTAACTATCTATATGATGCAGCCCCTATGCAAAAGGTAAAAATTCCCATCACTCTTCATCCTGGGAAAGCAGCGCAACACCGTTTAACTTACGATGGTATTGTACCGCTTGAAAAACTTGCTCGTTTACGAGGTGTTGTACAGGAAGAAGTAGGTGAAATAGCGGTAAAAATTCAGTGCAAAACCGATGAGCAAGGTTTAGTTGTGATTAGTGGCAATTTGTCTACACACGTAACTGTAACTTGTCAGCGTTGTAATGATGATTTAGGGTTGGATTTGGATCAAGACTTTATGTATTCGCCTGTTGGTTTGGATGCTGAGTCAGATGATCTTCCTGAAGTCTACGATGAAGTAGCGCTTGATGAAAACGGTGAAATTAACGTGTTTGAGTTAATCGAAGACGAGCTAATTTTAGCAGTGCCATTAGTGCCTACACACAACGAAGCTTCGTGCAATTACTCATCAAAGCCTGCTAGCTTTGGTGTACTAAAGGCGGAAGATGATAAACCAAATCCATTTGATATTTTGAAACAACTTAAGAAAGATTCTTAGGAGAAGACTAATGGCTGTACAAAAAAGCAAAAAGTCTCGTGCAAGACGCGGCATGCGCCGTTCACACGATGCGATCAACGGTCCAACTTTAACAGTTGACCAAACTTCAGGTGAGACTCATCGTCGTCACCATGTAACTGCTGACGGTTACTACAAAGGCGTTCAAGTAATTTCTAACTAAGAGATTGCTTTATGCTGACTAATCTAACCATAGCGTTAGATATGATGGGGGGCGATTATGGCCCCCGTTCATCTATCCCCGCTGCCGTTTGCGCAGTAAATGCTCATGCCAATTTAACACTCATTTTATGTGGCAACGAGCAAGTAATTACTAATCAATTAGAATCCCTCGATTCACTTTCACACCCACGTTTAATTATTCGCCATTGCAGCGAAGTTGTCACTAATGCTTGCGAACCCGCTTTAGCTGTGCGTTCAAAAAAAGACTCCTCTATGCGTGTCGCCCTTGATTTAGTTAAATCGGGTGAAGCACAAGCCTGTGTAAGCTCGGGTAACACCGGCGCTTTATTTTTTATGGCTCATTACGTATTAAAAATGCTGCCTGGCGTTAAACGCCCCGCATTAATATCGGCCGTTCCTACAGAGCGAAAAAATCCAGTTTATCTGCTTGATTTAGGCGCTAATGTGCATTGTGATTCAGAAATACTTTATCAATTTGGCATTATGGGCTCGGTAGTAGCAGGCCAAGCACTTGGCTGCGATAACCCAAAAGTGAGTTTACTTAATATTGGCTCTGAAGACATAAAAGGCCATGAAGGCATAAAGCAAGCAGCGCAGCTTATGCAGCAAAGCCCTTATATTAATTACACGGGTTACAGTGAAGGCAGTGATATTTTTTCGGGGAAAGCCGATGTCATTGTGTGTGAAGGGTTTGTCGGAAACGTTGCATTAAAAACCTGCGAAGGCATTGCTAAACTGATCATGAAAAAGTTTACAAGCGCCTTAGAAAAGCACTTAATTTACAAATGCATGGCGTTTATTTTAAGTCCTATCATAAAAAAACTCTATAATCGGGTGAACCCCGACCAGTATAACGGCGCTTCTCTGGTAGGATTGCGCGGTATTGTCGTTAAAAGCCATGGAAATGCATCAGCAAAAGCATTTCAAGCAGCAATCGATGAAGCGGTAAAAGAGGTTGAACGTCAACTTCCAGATAAAATAGCCGCTATTTTCGAAAAAACACATTCTAAAAACTCGGCGGCCGAATAACGTTTAGGTGCCGTAGTTACACTAAATTTTTGTTTAATTAAAAAGAGCAAAGTATGGCACAAAAAATTGCACTTCTATTTCCTGGTCAGGGCTCACAAAGCGTTGGCATGTTAAGCGAGCTACTAGAGAGCTCTGACATTGTAAAAGCAACCTTTAGCGAAGCGTCAAGCGCACTTGGCTACGATTTAGCAGCGCTTGTACTAAATGGCCCAGAAGAAGAACTTAATCAAACTCACCGCACTCAACCTGCTTTATTAACAGCAAGCGTGGCAATTTACCGCCACTGGTTAGCTGCAAACCCAGATGTGGATGTGGTTATGGCTGGTCACAGCTTAGGTGAATACTCTGCATTGGTATGTAGTGAGGTTATTAGCCTAGGTGAAGCGGTAAAACTTGTTGAAAACCGTGGCTTATACATGCAAGAAGCTGTGCCTGCGGGCGTAGGCTCTATGGCTGCCATTATTGGTTTAGGCGATGAGCAAATAAAAACAGCATGTGAAGAGTCTGCACAAGGCGAAGTTGTTTCACCGGTAAATTATAACTCACCAGGGCAAGTGGTTATTGCAGGGCATAAAGCTGCTGTTGATAGAGCTTCACAAGCGTGTAAAGATGCCGGCGCAAAACGTGCCTTACCACTGAGTGTGAGCGTGCCTTCACATTGTGAACTAATGAAACCAGCGGCTGAAAAACTTGCCAACGATTTAGCCGCTTTAACATTTAATACACCTAAGTGTGATGTAATTAATAATGTTGATGTAAAAGCACAAAGCTCGGCTGATGCAATTAAAGATGCATTGGTACGTCAACTATACAGCCCAGTTCGTTGGACAGAAACAGTACAGGCTTTAGTTGCTCAAGGCATTACGCAAAGCTACGAATTTGGCCCAGGTAAAGTATTAACTGGACTTGCAAAACGAATTGATAAAGCAATGGTATGTGGCTCAGTAAATGACGCTGCTGCTATCGACGCTGCAAAATAAGAGAATATAAAATGACTAATTTATTTTCATTAGAGGGCAAAGTTGTCCTAATTACTGGCGCAAGCCGTGGTATTGGTAAAGCAATTGCAAACACTTTAGTAGCGCAAGGCGCAAAAGTAGCAGGTACTGCTACGAGTGAGTCAGGCGCGGCTAAAATTAGCGATTACTTAGGTGATAACGGTAAGGGTTATGCTTTAAATGTAACCGATCCTGCATCGATTGAGGCTACATTAGCAGCAATAAAAGCCGACTTAGGCGATGTTGACGTACTTGTAAATAACGCAGGTATTACCCGTGATAATTTATTAATGCGTATGAAAGACGGTGAGTGGGACGATATTATCGAC
The DNA here is from genome assembly GCF_002433295.1 of Pseudoalteromonas sp. UBA6610. NCBI lineage: Bacteria > Pseudomonadati > Pseudomonadota > Gammaproteobacteria > Alteromonadales > Pseudoalteromonadaceae > Pseudoalteromonas > Pseudoalteromonas sp. UBA6610. Next base: position 5,409 of record NZ_DJHW01000116.1, read on the forward strand.
ACTAACTTAAGCTCTATCTTCCGTTTATCTAAAGCGGTATTACGCCCAATGATGAAGAAAAAGAACGGCCGTATTATTAATATTGGCTCAGTTGTGGGCACTATGGGTAATGCAGGGCAAGCTAACTACGCGGCAGCTAAAGCGGGTGTTATTGGCTTTTCTAAATCGCTTGCACGCGAAGTTGCATCACGCGGCATTACAGTAAATGTAGTAGCCCCTGGTTTTATTCAAACTGATATGACCGATGAGCTAACAGAAGAACAAAAAGCGGCCACCCTTGCTAATGTACCAGCAGGTCGATTAGGTCAGCCTGATGAGATAGCAGCGGCAGTGTGTTATTTAGCATCTGACGCGGCTGCGTATGTATCTGGCGAGACTTTGCATGTAAATGGCGCGATGTACATGGTTTAACGGCCATTGTTATAAGCAAATGCTAAAAATAACTTAAGTAAGTGACCTCAAAAACATTGAAATTTTTATGATCTTGCTTTAAACATACTTGAAATCGCTGTGAAAATAAGCGATAAAAGACAAAACAAACACTCAGAGGTTTGACCAGACAATTATTTATGGTCAAATCATTGAATCAGAGAATTATGCGGCGTAAACTACGCCGCAATCTGAAAATAACGCATTGGCGTTTTTAATAAAGGAAAGAAGAATGAGCGATATCCAAGAACGCGTAAAAAAAATTATCATCGAACAGCTAGGTGTTAAAGAAGAAGAAGTTAAAAACGAAGCTTCTTTCGTAGACGACCTAGGTGCAGATTCTCTTGATACTGTTGAACTAGTTATGGCTCTTGAAGAAGAGTTTGATACTGAGATCCCAGATGAAGAAGCTGAAAAGATCACTACAGTACAATCTGCAATCGATTACGTATCAGCTCACGCTGAGTAATTAATCGCATATTAAAGGCAGCATTCGCTGCCTTTAATCTATATATCCAAACCACCTCAAAGTTCATGATTCAAATTCACCCGCTTTTACTCTCTACTGCATTCATTTGTAATAGCACATCTTTAGTTGAATTTGAGACTCGCACTTTGAGGTCGCTTGGGTATGAATTCCCTTTGTAATGCCAATAGATTTAAACTTAGTGAGTTAAACGGCTGACTAAAGTAATACTATTTTAATCAATTGGTTTAAATATCCCTTATTGGAGGCAAACCGTGGCTAAACGTCGAGTCGTCGTAACTGGCTTAGGAATGTTGACGCCGCTAGGTAATGATGTGCAATCTACCTGGCAAGGCTTATTAGATGGTAAAAGTGGTATACAAAATATAACCCACTTTGATACATCAAAATTTGGTACTAAATTCGCTGGACTCATAAATGACTTTGATGCAACTGCATACATGTCGGCGAAAGATACTAAAAAAATGGACTTATTTATTCAGTACGGCATTGCAGCGGGTGTTCAAGCCTTTCAAGACTCAGGCCTTGAAGTTACTGAACAAAACGCAACACGTATTGGCGTTGCTGTAGGTTCAGGCATTGGTGGATTAACCCTAATTGAAGAAAACCACATAAAGCTGCTTAACAGTGGCCCACGTAAGCTTTCTCCTTTTTATGTGCCATCAACCATTATTAATATGATCTCGGGCCATTTATCAATGATGCATGGTTTACGTGGTCCTAATATTTCTATTGTGACGGCATGTACTACAGGCCTGCACAATATTGGCCATGCAGCGCGTATGATTGCTTACGGCGATGCCGATGCGATGGTTGCCGGTGGCGCAGAAAAAGCCTGTACACCGATTGGTATGGGTGGCTTTAATGCTGCACGTGCGCTTTCTACCCGTAACGACGACCCACAAGCTGCGTCGCGTCCGTGGGACAAAGACCGCGATGGTTTTGTACTATCTGATGGTGCAGGGGTTGTTGTAGTCGAAGAGTACGAACACGCTAAAGCCCGTGGCGCTAAAATTTATGCTGAGCTTGTTGGCTTTGGTATGAGCGGTGATGCGTATCACATGACCTCGCCACCGGAAGACGGTGCAGGTGCGGCACTCGCTATGCAAAATGCATTAAACGATGCACAAGTAAATGCAGACCAAGTTGGTTACATTAACGCACACGGTACATCTACTAATGCAGGCGACAAAGCCGAAACGCAAGCTGTTAAAACTATTTTTGGCAGTGCAGCGCAAGATGTAATGGTAGGCTCGTCTAAATCGATGATGGGACACCTATTAGGTGCTGCGGGTTCTGTAGAGTCTATTATTTCTATTTTATCGCTGGCCGATCAAAAAGTATCGCCAACCATTAACCTAGATAACCCAGATGAAGGCTGTGACTTAGATTACATAGCCCACACTGCACGCGATGCAAAACTCGACTTTGCATTGTGTAACTCATTTGGTTTTGGTGGGACTAATGGCTCGTTGCTATTTAAAAAGGTATAATCCTTTTTAACAACGAACCACATTATAAGAGCTCAGTTGTTTAACTGGGCTTTTTTTATGCAAGCCATTCAATATGCAAACAATAATAACAACCGATGATACAAGTTCGATTAATACACGCGATAGAGGCCTTAACTACGGTGATGGTTTTTTTACCACAGCCAAAGTAATTGCTGGGCAAGTAGAGCATTGGCAGTACCATAAAGCACGTTTGGTAGAATGCGCAGAGCGCTTAGCGTTTCCTGCTATTAACTTTACTGAGCTTGAGCAACATATTGCAAAAGCGATTACTGGCTGCCAATTAAATGTGATTAAAATAGTGATCACCCGCGGAGAAGGTGGGCGAGGCTATGGATTGCCGCAACACACCCATTTAACCATTTTAATTACCGTGTTAGGGTTTCCACAAAGCTACCCAGCATTAGCTAAAACAGGGGTGAGTTTAGCCCTAAGCCCAATAAAATTAGCAGCCCAACCTTTATTAGCCGGTTTAAAAACACTTAACCGACTAGAACAAGTGCTGATTAAAAACGCCATGGCAAAACAGCAATGTGACGATGTTTTAGTACTCGATCATCAAAACAATGTGATTGAAGCTTCGGCAGCTAATATTTTTGCTATTCGTGATAATAAGGTATATACGCCAAGCCTTGAGCAATGCGGTATTAAAGGGGTTTATCTGCAATCGTTATGTGATAAATTAGCGGTTGAATTTAAGCAAGTAAGCCTAAATGAATTAACCCAAGCTAGTGCTGTATTTATTTGTAATAGCTTAATGGGCGCTGTGCCCGTTAATCGTATAGAAGAGCATACATTTAATGTTGAGCAAAGCATGTGTTTATTAAATGAATTATTAGCCAAGGAGGCTAAGTGTTAAAAGTTATTTTATCGGTATTATTGTTAGCTTTAGTTACAACGCTAGTAGGGTATCAGCAATTACAAGCAACAATAACTAGCCCGCTAAATATAACAACGCCTACCCAGTTTGAAGTTAAAAAAGGCATGGGCTTTAACCAGCTATGTAAACAATGGCAAGCTAATAATTGGTTAAAAAACTGCTGGCGTTACCAAGTAATTGCAAAGCTTGACCCAACACTAACCGACTTAAAAGCCGGCTTGTACGAGCTAACGAATACAAGCGTTATTAATAATATAAAAAAAATAAACAACGGAGAGCAAATCAGTTTTAGCTTTACTATTATCGAAGGGCAAAACTTACGTGAAGTGATAGCTGCTATTAGTAGTGCGCCGCATTTAACTAATAACTTAAATACAGAGCAACTGGCGCAGCAAATAGTAGGTAAAGAAAGCCATTTAGAAGGATGGCTGTTTCCAGATACGTATCATTATCACAGCGGTGATACTGCCAGTAGTTTATTAAAACGTGCGGCCGTTAAAATGCAGCAAACACTTGAGCAAGCATGGTCACAACGTGCAGAAAAACTACCGTATAAAAACGCATATGATGCACTTATCATGGCCTCTATTATCGAAAAAGAAACAGGCCTTGCCAGTGAGCGCCCCTTAATAGCCGCCGTATTTATAAATAGATTAAACGCAAATATGCGCCTACAAACCGATCCCACCGTAATATATGGCCTAGGGGAGAGTTTTGACGGTGACATTAAACGAAAAGATTTACGCGATTACACACCTTATAATACGTATCGCATTAAAGGGCTGCCGCCAACACCCATTGCCATGCCCTCAAAAGCGGCTATTTTAGCAGCGCTTAATCCGCCTAAAACACAGTATGTTTATTTTGTGGCTAAGGGCGATGGTAGTCACCAATTTTCAACCACGTTAAAGCAACACAACGCGGCAGTTAAAACGTATATATTAAATAAAACGAATTAAACTTTATATGAAACCAAAATTTATTGTTATTGAAGGCCTTGAAGGCGCAGGTAAATCAACGGCTATTTCGTTATGCCAAGACTTTTTAAATAAAAAACAAATAGACTTTATTAACGTACGCGAGCCAGGTGGGACACCGCTTGCCGAGTCTTTACGTACTTTAGTAAAAGCCGAGCATGAAGAAAACATAGCCTTTGAAACCGAACTACTTATTATGTACGCAGCTCGCTCGCAGCTTATGCATAATGTAATTAACCCGGCGCTTGATAAAGGGCAGTGGGTATTAGCAGATCGCCACGATTTATCATCTCAAGCATACCAAGGTGGCGGGCGTGGCATTAGCGCTAATACGTTAGCGTCTTTGTCGTCTATGGTATTAAAAGGGTTAAAACCTGATTTAACAATTTACCTAGATATAGACCCCGTAATAGGCCTTGAGCGTGCTAAAGGGCGTGGAGAGCTTGATAGAATTGAGCAAGAAGCCATTGAGTTTTTTCAGCG
>NZ_DJHW01000116.1:10485-34683 GCF_002433295.1 Pseudoalteromonas sp. UBA6610
AGAAGCCATTGAGTTTTTTCAGCGTACGCGTATGCGTTATGTTGAGCTGGCAAATGACGATAGCTCTATAAAAACCGTAGATGCCAACCAAAGTATTGATAAAGTACACCGCGATATAACCAATGTACTACGAACTTTTTTTGAAGGGTTAAAATAACATGGCATTGCCATGGCTTAATAACGTAGAACAACAGCTTGCGCAAAGTTATAAAGCGCAGCGTTTTCATCATGCACAGTTGTTATGCGGGCCCAAAGGCGTTGGTAAGTTTGAGCTAAGCGAGCAATTAGCTAATAGCTTATTATGTCAAAATATTAATAACCACATGCAAAACGAAGGTAGCAAGTTAGCCCCGTGCGGCCAGTGTAAAAGTTGCTCATTAACACTTGCGGGTAACCACCCTGATAAACGGCTAACGCAAGTTGAAGGGCAAAGCATTGGTGTTGACGATATTCGTGCGATAAGCGATTTTATGAACCACTCTGCTGCGCAAAATGGTAATAAAGTGGCCATTATTGAAAACTGCGAAAAAATGACCACGGCAGCAGCAAACGCGTTATTAAAAACCTTAGAAGAGCCCAGTAATAGCCGTTTTTTAATTTTAACCACAAGCCACACTGCGCAGTTACCTGCCACCATTTTAAGCCGCTGTGCCAAAACAGACATTAAAGTCGCAAACCCAGAAGCGGCTAAAACCTGGTTAGCCGATTTAAATATAAGTGACTATGTGTGGCTGCCTTTATTTTATACGCAACCACTTTTAATTAAACAGTGGCAAGCGCAAGAGCAGCTGCAACACATTGATACTTTATATAAATTTGCAACTGAGTTTAAACAAAGCCATAATTTTAATCCGCTTGTAAATATTATAAACAAACAACCTGAGCTAATACGCATTTTTACATTATTTTTAAGCGAGCAATTAAAACAGCAGCTTATAATGGGTTTAAGTTTTGACGCGTACCAAAGTGCTCAGCAAGCGTTGAATGAATTTTTACAAAATAGCACAGAGGTACTCGGGCTTAATTTACCTCTAGCAGTGTCGCGTTTAGCGCATGCCCTGCGTAACATTAAATAGGAATACATATGCAAGAGCTTTTAGTTGATGTAGATAACCTTGACGAACTTTATCGCTGCTACATGCCTTATTTAAAAAAAGGCGGCCTATTTGTACGTACCAATATGCGTTACGAAATCGGCTACTCTTTAGCGCTTAGAGTGACTTTACCTGATGCGCTAGAAGATGACGTGGTAACGGGTAAAGTTGCCTGGATCACACCACAAGGCGCACAAAGCTCTAATCCACCAGGTATAGGCATTAGTTTTTTAGATGATAAAACAAATTTAAACGCTAAAATCGAAAAGCTATTAGGCACTATGTTAAACTCTGGTAATCCTACATATACCATGTAGTTTTAAACGCATTTGCTTAATAGTGATATGCATAAAGCAGCTGGTTAGCGAGCGCTTAGCTCTCGTTAACTTGCAATACTAACTTGCTTATTCCAACTCGTTTAATACCCATTCGCTTACTTAAGTGATTTACTTTAAGGCTGGAAAAACGTGTTGATAGCTAGGTAAAAAATTCGCTATTTAGTTATGCTCGACAATTGCTCCTGCATTGCTCTACCTTCTGCATCCATGCAGTCGTAAATGAGAGTTTTTTAGCGCAGGTAGCAACACGTTTAGCCCCGCAAAATGATTAGGTATTATTGCAAATTGGTACAACTAGGTATTTTTGCAGGTTAGTATAATTTAACACCCAAAACCATACAGGCCGTATAGTGATTGTAGATTCTCATTGCCATTTAGATCGTCTTGATTTTGACAAATTAGATTTAAACCTAGATCAAGTACTCGACAACGCCCGCGCAAAGCAAGTAGAGCACTTTTTATGTGTAAGTGTAACGCTTGATCAATTCCCAAGTATGCTTGAAAAAATTAAACATTACGACGATGTATCGGCATCGTGTGGCGTGCATCCGCTTGATCAAAAAGATGCCCTTAATAAACAGCAACTCATTGATTTAGCATCGCATGAAAAAGTAGTCGCGATTGGCGAAACAGGCCTAGATTACTATTATTCAAAAGACACGCACGCAGTACAACAAGCCAGTTTTGTTGGCCATATTGAAGTAGCAAACGAACTACAAAAGCCACTGATTATTCATACCCGTGATGCCAGAGCCGATACTATTAACTTAATGCGTGAGCACAAAGCAGAAAACTGCGGTGGCGTACTGCATTGTTTTACCGAAGATTGGGATATGGCCAAAAAAGCGATTGATATGGGGTTTTATATCTCTATTTCTGGCATTGTTACCTTTAAAAATGCCGTAGAGCTTAAAGAAGTTGTAAAACAAATCCCACTCGATAGGTTACTCATCGAAACAGACTCGCCTTATTTAGCACCTGTGCCGTACCGTGGAAAAACAAATCAGCCTGCGTATGTAGAAGATGTTGCCTACTATATTAGTGAGCTTAAAGGCATAAGCTTTAACGAGCTTGCAAAAGCAACGACTGATAACTTTTATTCACTTTTTAAATTAGCAGCGAAAGGCTAACACATGACTACTCAATCGGCGCAACTCCCACTTTTATTAATGGGGCCTATGGTGCGCCGAGCTGAGCAAAGTGGTATATGTATACAGTTTGCTACTTCACGCCCTGGCAATTGCCAAATCACACTTGAAAACCAACAAAGCTACAGCGAGCAGCAAAGCATTGCATTAGGTAAACACCTTTACCTGCATTTTATAATTATAAAACCTGTTGATAGCCAGTTTCCGCTCGACACATTATTAGCGTATACATTGCATATTAACGAGCAAAAAATTGACTTAACTCCTTGGTGCTTTGAAGGGCAAACGGCGCCTTCGTTTGCAATTGCCAATAAGCTTACGCATATTTTACATGGCTCGTGTCGCAACGCACATCACCCCGCAAAAGACAGCTTAGTATCAGCAAGTGAATGGCAAAATACCCAGCGCAGTAATAAACTGCAGGGCGCACAGCTTTTACTGCTTAGCGGAGACCAAGTTTACGCCGATGATGTAGCCGGCCCTATGCTACTGGCTATTCATCAACTAATAGATGCATTAGGACTTTATAAAGAGCAACCGCTTGAGCTCAATTTACCAGCAGATATAAATGAGCAGCTTTTTAACCGCCATCATTACTTACCAAAAACGCCATGGCAAAAACGTTCAAAATTGGGCGTTGGGTACTGGCTAAAAAAAGACGAGCCTCATTTTTCTAGCGTAAAAGCGCATAATCACTTAATTCACTTTGAAGAATTTATAGCTCTGTATTTACTTAACTTTAGTGCCGCCGCGTGGCAATGCGTTGATACTAAAAATTGCCATTACACACAAGGCAATAAAAAAAATAACACCATTTTTAACGCCGAAAAAAAGGCGTTAATTGACTACGCAAAAGGCTTAAATAGCGTAGAGCGTTTATTTGCTAATGTATCTACCTTGATGATGTTTGACGATCACGATGTTACCGATGATTGGAACCTAACAGCAGGGTGGGAGCAAGCTATAAATCAAAACCCAAGTAGTAAACGCATCATTAATAATGGGCTAATAAGCTATTGGCTATTTCAAGGGCTGGGCAACGACGCGCTACATAAAACCGGCGCGCTTATAAATGAGTTTAAACAAAGCCGTAGCGCCAACAATAGTTGGCAGTTTAAAGCCTTTGATAAGCCTCTGAATGAATTTAACTATTGGCATTATGAGCTTACCACCACACCTAAAGTAGTTGTGCTTGATACCCGTACACACCGCTGGCGTAACGAAAGTAACTTTAATGAACCCTCAGGCTTACTTGATTGGGAGCGCTTAACAGAGCTTGAAGAAAGCCTACTGAGCCACAGCAAAGTAATTATTGTATCGCCAGCGCCTGTGTTTGGCGTTAAATCAATAGAAGCAATACAGGCGGCGTTTAATATGTGCGGCCAGCCGCTTATGGTTGATGTAGAAAACTGGATGGCACACGAAGGCTCGGCCAAAAAACTGCTTGATACCTTTAGGCGTACAGACACACCCAATGAAACGCTTATTTTATCGGGTGATGTGCATTATTCTTTTTGTTTTTCGGTGCAAAAGCGTTTTGGCGATCACCCAAATAGAATATGGCAGCTCACCGCCAGCGGAATTAAAAACGAATTTCCGCGTAAGCTAATTAATGTACTCGATAAGCTAGACTCAATATTATACGGCCCCAAAAGCCCGCTTAACTTTTTCACCAAACGCTGGCACATGGAAGTAGATAAACACCAAACCAAAGGTGAAGGCCAAAAGTACCTAGTAAGCGACTCTGCCATTAGCTTAATTACACTGGAGCAAGGAGATTTAGCGCGTTATCAATTAATCCACGGCGATGGCCACACCACCGAGTTTGATTTAGAAGAGCAGTAAAACACCCAGAGCCATTGTATAAGCTCTGGGCTACAAATGGCTCTTAGTTGAGCCTTGCGCTAACTAAATACACTTTCGCAATTCTTAGGGAGAAGAAGAAAGTACCTGTAAGTGTAGTTAACTAATTTGCAAAACTCTAAATTTTGTTTGTTTATTAACCGCAAATGATAACAAAGACTTAATAATATTGTGCACAGGTTACCCTTTGTGTTGAGTGATTTATGCCCAGCTTATTAACTGGGTATTTTGCACAAGATCGCGAGGCAAAGAGTTTTTTATTTTATTTTTTTGCCATTTACCCAGCCCAATAGGGCAGCCACATAAGGTTAGTACTACTTCGCCGCTGGCTTTTGTAACGTCTTCTAGGCGTATATCTTTACCATTAAAGTAGTCGTTTGCTTGCTCGTTTGTTAAAGCATACATATTGCTTTTGCATTCATTACCAAACACGGTAGCAAACTCGTGAGTTAGCCTTACTCCGTTTTTATGAATAATACCTAGTTGAATACCTAAACGTGCGTATTTTATTTTGTTTTGAACGGCTTCAAACCCATCAGGAAATAACCACAGTTCTTTATCGCGCTGCATTAACTTACCTGGAAGCGCATTTAAGCCAAACTGTTTTTTAAGCTCGCTCATAAAAGAACTGGTTTGTTTTTTATCAAACTCGTTAAACGGAAACGCACCTTTTTTCACGCTTTGGGTTGGGTTATTGCAGCTTGCGAGTTTTTTAAACTTAGCGATAAAAAAGCCTTCACTGTCGAATGTTTGCGGCCACACATGTAAATAGCCCTCGGCGGTTGTGGCTTTTTCTGCCCCTTTAAATAAATCACTTAGCGATTGCGGCTCAATATAGTCGCCAAATTCATTCAGTAGATAGTCGCATACTTGTTGGTTTTCGAGCGGGGTAAGCGTACAGGTCGAATACACCAGTGTACCGCCTGGTTTTAATGCGTAAAAAGCGCTTTTAATTAAATCTTTTTGAACTTGAGCAATTTCTATATTTGATTCTATTGACCAGTTTTTAAGTGCGTCGGCATCTTTACGTACGGTACCTTCACCAGAGCAGGGTGCATCAAGCAAAATGCTATCAAAGCATTCAAACATATAATTACCAAATATGACGCCATCAAAATGCGAAAGCGCACAGTTACCAACGCCCATACGCTTAAGCGTAGCGCTAAGTACTTTTAAGCGTGATGACGAAAGCTCGTTGGCAACAAGTACGCCTTGGTTATTCATTATTGCGGCAAGTTGCGAAGTTTTAGAGCCAGGCGCTGATGCCATATCAAGCACATAGTTATCTTGTAAATCTGAGCTTTCAATACTTTGTTTTAGTGCCATAGGCGGCAGCATTGAGCTTGCCTCTTGTACGTACATGGCGCCGCTTAAATGTAAGTCGGTATTGCCTAATGCTAAGTTTTGTTCTTCATCGCTTGGACGTTCTAGCCAAAAACCCTCACTACACCAAGGTATGGGTGTAAGTTGCCAGTTTTTTTTCTCTGCACGGTGTTTAAATTCGGCAACGCTAATTTTTAATGTATTTACACGAATAGATTTTCTGAGAGGGCGACGGCACGCGTTTATAAAGTCGTCTAAATTGAGGTGCGCAGGTAAATAGGTTTTTACGTCGTCAATAAAATGCTCAGGAATAAAAGTGTTGGCGTTCACGCGTTGGCTCGTACATTAAAAAATAAAGCGCGATATTAGCACTTTTAACGCACTATTTCAGTGTTAAATAGCGGCTTTATAATTTATTGGTGTGTCGACACATTGTGTTTTTAGTTTAATTTTAAAGCAATTTTATACGACTTTAGATTAACAGTGTCGACAATGAGTGTGTTTTTTACTCATTTTTACCCTAGGTGGGGTTGACATGTTTTTTTATTAAGCACATAGTTAACCCATCAATTGTCGACAATTTAATTATAAAGCCATGACGCAACCTTTTTTAAACGATACACCTATTACTACAGCATCTGATCAAGTGTTTGTTGATATGCGCCGTGAAATAGTAGAGGGCAGCATACAGCAGGGCAGTAAAATATCGGAGCCTGAGCTTGCAAAGCGCTATGGTGTAAGCCGTGCAACGCTTAGAGAAGCACTTAATCGCCTAGAAAGCTGTTACTTAGTGGAGCGTAAAGCCAATGTAGGTTGCCGAGTAGTGGCGCTAACCGCAGAGCGTTTAATTGAAGTATACCAAGTACGCAGCTCGCTTGAAGGCTTAGCATGTAGGCTTGCTGCCGACAATATGGCAGCTGACGAAGTTCAAGGCTTAAAGCAATTACTTAACCAACATTTGCAAACGCAGCGTGTTAAAGAGGGTGAGTCGTACTATCAAGAAGCGGGCGATTTAGACTTTCACTATCGCATTATTAAAGGCAGTAAAAACGCCCATTTAATCCATTTGTTATGTAACGAGCTTTACCAATTAATACGTATGTACCGTGTACAAATGGGCATGGTAGGTCCGCGCGTATCAAAAGCGTTTGATGAGCACTTAGCTATTATTAACGCGATAGAAAACCACGATGGTGAACTTGCTGAAATGCTGATGAAACGACACATCAGTGCATCGCAAGCAAATATTCAAACCAAATTTGATTTGTTGAATAAAAAAACAACACTTTCTGCTAAAAGCTAAAAGCTAAAAGCTAAAAGCTAAAAGCTAAAAGCTAGTAACAGTTAAACAGTCACAATGTAAGATTAAAAATATAAGTTACTCCATGTAGCAACCGTTCAAAGTGAGGAGAAAATAATGTCAGCAGGATTAAAATTTAAACAGGCCATTGCGAATAACCGCCCATTACAAGTGGTGGGTACTATTAATGCATACACAGCCATGATGGCTGAAAAAATGGGCCACCAAGCTATTTATCTCTCAGGTGCTGGTGTTGCGAACGCCTCTTACGGTATGCCCGATTTAGGCATGACCAGCCTTGATAATGTACTTGAAGATATTCGCCGTATTACCGGTGCCAGCGATTTGCCACTACTGGTAGATGCCGATACAGGCTGGGGCGGGGCGTTTAATATTGCGCGTACCGTTAAAGAAATGACCAAAGCAGGCGCAGCGGGTTTTCATATTGAAGACCAAGTGGCACAAAAGCGTTGCGGTCATCGCCCTAATAAAGAAATTGTAAGCCAAGGTGAAATGGTTGACCGCATTAAAGCCGCAGTTGATGCAAAAACCGATAGTGATTTTTACATTATGGCGCGTACCGATGCGTTTCAAAAAGAGGGTTTAAGCGCGGCGATTGACCGCGCAGCTGCGTGTGTTGAAGCGGGCGCAGACGCTATTTTTGCAGAAGCCGTGCACGACCTTGCCGACTACCAAGCATTTGCAAAAGCGATCAATGTACCAATTTTAGCTAATATTACAGAGTTTGGCCAAACGCCTATTTACACCAAAGAGCAGTTAAGTGAAGTAGGTGTAGAGATGGTGCTTTATCCACTTAGTGCTTTTAGAGCAATGAATAAAGCTGCGCTTAATGTGTACTCTGCCATTTTAAATGAAGGCTCGCAGCAAAGCGAAATTGAGAACATGCAAACACGCGCCGAGCTTTACGAATTTTTAGATTACCACACATACGAAAACACACTCGATAACCTTTTTTCATCAAAATCTGACAAATAATAACTATTAAAATAGATAACACACACAAATTTAGATAGGAGAAGATCATGGTAGATAAAGCATTAGGCGGAGCAGGCTTACGCGGCCAAGTAGCAGGGCAAACAGCATTATGTACAGTAGGACAAACAGGCTCAGGTTTAACGTATTGTGGGTACGATATTAGCGAACTTGCCGAAAAAGCACAGTTTGAAGAAGTGTCTTTTTTACTTTCACGCGGCGAGCTACCAACAGCAAATGAACTAGCCAAGTATAAAGCTAAATTAAAAAGCTTACGCGGCCTGCCAGATGCACTAAAAACCGTGCTTGAAAATATTCCTAAAGACGCGCATCCAATGGATGTTATGCGTACCGGTTGCTCAATGCTGGGTAACCTAGAAATGGAACTTGATTTTAGCCAAGCAAACGATGCGATTGACCGTATGGTTGCAGTGTTTCCAAGTATTATTTGTTACTGGTACCGCTTTACTCACGATGGCGTACGCATTGAAACACAAACTGATGACGACTCAGTGGGCGCGCATTTTTTAACCCTATTACACGACAAAGCACCGAGCGAGCTTTTTGCGCAAGTTATGAACGTCTCGCTAATTTTATACGCAGAGCATGAATTTAATGCCTCTACCTTTACGGGGAGAGTGTGTGCATCAACGCTTTCTGATATTCATTCTTGTGTAACGGGCGCTATTGGCACGTTACGTGGGCCACTGCATGGTGGTGCAAACGAAGCCGCTATGGATATGATTCAGGGTTTTACAAGTGCAGATCACGCCGAGCAAGAAATCATGGGTATGCTAGAGCGCAAAGATAAAATAATGGGCTTTGGCCACGCTATTTACCGAGAGTCAGACCCACGTAACGTTATTATTAAAAAGTTCTCTGAAAAACTAGCTAAAGAGGTGGGCGATGATGTGCTTTACCCAGTGTCGGTTAGGTGTGAAGAAGTTATGTGGCGCGAGAAAAAACTGTTTTGTAATGCCGATTTTTTCCATGCATCGGCGTATCACTTTATGGGGATCCCAACTAAGTTATTTACGCCAATATTTGTGATGAGCCGTGTTACCGGCTGGACGGCACATGTTAAAGAGCAGCGCGCTAATAACCGTATTATTCGCCCAAGTGCAGATTACACAGGACCAGAGGCGCGCAGCTACACGCCAATTGAATCAAGAGGCTAATTAGTTACACATAATACCAATCCGTAATAATACTTAATTAAGCGGATTGGTATAGGGTGAGCAATATGCTCACCTCTTGCCTTTTATTTCCCGTCACCTATTAGCGAATAGATATTATGACCATAATTAATAACACCCAATACCGAAAACCATTGCCCGGCTCAAATGTGGATTACTACGATACGCAAGAAGCCGTAGATGCAATAAAACCTGGTGCTTATGCCACATTGCCTTACACATCACGCGTACTTGCCGAAAACTTAGTGCGCCGCTGTGAGCCAGATATGTTAACCGATGCGCTTAATCAGCTTATTGAGCGTAAGCAAGATTTAGACTTTCCGTGGTATCCGGCGCGCGTGGTGTGCCACGATATTTTAGGCCAAACTGCCTTAGTTGATTTAGCAGGCCTGCGCGACGCCATTGCTGCAAAAGGTGGTGATCCAGCAAAAGTGAACCCGGTTGTGCCTACCCAGCTAATTGTTGATCACTCATTAGCGGTTGAGCATGCAGGCTTTGACCCTGAAGCGTTTGAAAAAAACCGTGCAATAGAAGATAGACGCAACGATGACCGTTTTCATTTTATAAACTGGACTAAAACCGCTTTTAAAAATATTGATGTTATTCCGCCTGGTAACGGCATTATGCATCAAATTAACCTTGAAAAAATGTCGCCTGTTATTCAAAACCGCGATGGCATTGCATTCCCCGATACCTTAGTTGGTACCGACAGCCACACCCCGCATGTTGATGCACTTGGTGTAATTGCTGTAGGTGTTGGTGGGCTTGAAGCCGAAAGCGTAATGCTTGGCCGCGCCTCGTACATGCGCCTGCCTGATATAGTAGGAGTTGAGCTTACAGGCACTCGTCAGCCAGGCATTACTGCAACCGACATAGTGCTGGCCATTACCGAATTTTTACGCGCTCAGCGTGTTGTATCGACCTATTTAGAATTTTATGGCGAAGGCGCTGATGCACTAACCCTTGGCGACAGAGCAACGATTTCAAACATGACACCAGAATTTGGTGCAACTGCAGCCATGTTTTATATAGACGATAAAACAATCGATTATTTGCGTTTAACAGGGCGTGATGAAGAGCAAATAGCGCTTGTAGAAAACTATGCTAAAACGGCAGGCCTTTGGAGCGATAGTTTAAAAACCGCAAAATATGAGCGAGTGCTTAAATTTGATTTATCGAGCGTTGGACGCAATATTGCTGGGCCTTCAAACCCACATCGTCGTGTATCCACCAGCGATTTAGCCAAAGAAGGTATATCTGGTGTTGTTGAAAACGAAGAAGGCTTAATGCCAGATGG
Organism: Pseudoalteromonas sp. UBA6610; assembly: GCF_002433295.1. NCBI lineage: Bacteria > Pseudomonadati > Pseudomonadota > Gammaproteobacteria > Alteromonadales > Pseudoalteromonadaceae > Pseudoalteromonas > Pseudoalteromonas sp. UBA6610. Next base: position 21,038 of record NZ_DJHW01000116.1, read on the forward strand.
CGCGTGTATTATTGCTGCTATTACCAGTTGTACTAACACCAGTAATCCGCGCAACGTAATTGCTGCCGGCTTACTTGCGCGTAATGCAAATGCCAAAGGGTTAATGCGTAAACCGTGGGTTAAAACGTCATTAGCACCGGGTTCAAAAGCGGTGCAATCATACCTAGAAGAAGCAAAATTACTCCCTGAACTTGAAAAACTTGGCTTTGGTATTGTGGGCTTTGCCTGTACTACCTGTAACGGCATGAGCGGCGCGCTTGACCCTGTAATTCAACAAGAAGTGATAGATCGCGACTTATACGCAACAGCGGTGCTTTCGGGCAACCGTAACTTTGATGGGCGTATACATCCGTATGCTAAGCAAGCGTTTTTAGCGTCACCGCCATTAGTGGTGGCTTACGCTATTGCCGGTACTATTCGATTTGATATTGAAAAAGGTGTACTAGGGAAAGATCAAAATGATAACGACATAACGCTAAAAGATTTATGGCCAAGCGATGAAGAAATAGATGAAGTAATAAAACAAAGTGTAAAGCCAGAGCAATTTAAAAAAGTGTACGAACCTATGTTTGATTTAACCATAGATTACGGTGAAGACAACGACCCGCTATACAACTGGCGCGAGCAAAGTACCTATATTCGCCGCCCGCCATACTGGGAAGGTGCCCTTGCAGGTGAGCGAACCATGACCGGCATGCGCGCACTTGCTGTACTTGGCGATAACATTACAACGGATCATTTATCGCCATCAAACGCAATTATGGCAAGCAGTGCCGCGGGTGAATACTTAACTAAAATGAATGTTCCTGAAGAGGATTTTAACTCGTACGCAACGCACCGAGGCGATCACTTAACAGCGCAGCGCGCTACATTTGCAAACCCTAAATTGTTAAACGAAATGGTGCGTGATGAAAACGGCGAAGTTAAACAAGGTTCATACGCACGATTAGAGCCACAAGGTACTAACACACGTATGTGGGAAGCAATCGAAGCTTATATGCAGCGTAAACAACCACTCATTATTGTAGCCGGCGCCGATTATGGGCAAGGCTCATCGCGTGATTGGGCTGCAAAAGGGGTAAGGCTTGCAGGCGTTGAGGTTATAGCCGCAGAGGGCTTTGAGCGTATTCACCGTACTAACTTAATTGGTATGGGTGTATTACCGCTTGAGTTTAAACCTGGCACTACCCGCAAAACGCTTAACATTGATGGCAGCGAAAGCTTTGATGTAAAAGGCGAGCCAACACCAGGTGCAACGCTTGATTTAGTGATTACACGTAAAAACGGTGAGGTACTAACAGTACCTATGAAATGCAGATTGGATACCCAAGAAGAACTTTCTATTTATGCCGCTGGTGGTGTATTACAGCGCTTTGCGCAAGACTTTTTAGAAGCAACGCAATCAGCATAAGGGGCGTGCATTATGTTTAAACCACAAATTAAAGTGCCAGCAACTTATATGCGCGGCGGAACCAGTAAAGGTGTATTTTTTAAGTTAACCGACTTACCCAAACCTGCCCAAGTGGCAGGTGAGGCGCGCGACAATTTACTGTTACGCATAATTGGTAGCCCCGACCCATATGGCAAACAAACCGATGGAATGGGCGGTGCAACATCAAGTACTAGTAAAACGGTTATTTTAAGTAAAAGCGAGCAACCTAACCACGATGTGGATTATTTATTTGGCCAAGTGGCAATAGATAAACCTTTTATAGATTGGAGCGGCAATTGCGGTAATTTAACCAGCGCAGTAGGTGCGTTTGCTATAACGAACGGCTTAGTTGATAAAAGCACAGTACCCGATAACGGTGTAGCCGTGGTGCGAGTATGGCAGGCTAATATTAAAAAAAGCATTTTAGTTCATGTGCCTATCACCAATGGCGAAGTGCAAGAAACTGGCGATTTTGAACTTGATGGCGTGACCTTTGCTGCTGCCGAGGTAAAGCTAGAGTTTTTAAGCCCCGCCGATGGTGAAGGGGCGTTATTCCCTACAGGCAATGTAGTAGATGACTTAGAAGTACCAGGTGTTGGTACTTTAAAAGCAACCATGATAAACGCGGGTATTCCTACTGTATTTATTAATGCCGCGGATATTGGCTATAGTGGCACTGAGTTGCAAAGCGATATTAATAACGATACTGACGCACTTAAAAAGCTTGAAACTATTCGTGCCTATGGCGCAGTAAAAATGGGTTTAATAGCTAATATTAACGAAGCGCAAACACGCCAACACACACCTAAAGTAGCCTTTGTGGCAGCGCCATTAGATTACAACGCGTCAAGTGGTAAGTTTATTGAAGCTACAACAATTGATTTATTGGTACGTGCTATGTCTATGGGCAAGCTTCATCACGCTATGATGGGCACAGCCGCAGTCGCTATTGGCGCAGCCGCGGCTATTGAAGGTACGCTTGTTAATGTGGCCGCAGGTGGCGGGACATTAAACGAAGTTAACTTTGGCCACCCCTCTGGCACGCTAAAGGTAGGCGCAGAAGCTAAAAAAATAGCTGGAGATTGGCAAGTTACCAAAGCAAGTATGAGCCGCAGTGCTCGTGTGCTTATGGAGGGCGTTGTAAGAGTACCTCAATAGTATTTAACAAAATTAACCTGAATTCTGGATAATAAACCTATCTCTATCAGCCATTTTAAGCGCTAACTGCGTTGGATTTACTTAAAATTTCTGGTTAGAGAAAATAAATTTAAATATCACCATGATTCAATATGTTAGTAAATATCTTAGCCAGAGTTCAAATTAATTAGCAAAGCTAAAACATAATGTTTTTAATCTATTTATTATTTTTGTAAAATATGAATAAGCTCTTATTTTTAATTTAAGGACTTAGTTTCAAAAAAATAAAGGGATTTAAAATGAATAAAATGGTTATTGGGTTAGCTTTTACAGTTTCATCGTTTGGTGCACTTGGAGAAAGCGCAGATGGCTGGCCAGAAGGCGGTGCAATGCACACAGGCAATATTTATAATTTAGAGGGCAACAGATACAAAATTAAAATCAGTAAAATGATGAATGAAATCTACCCGCAACTAAATGACGACTACCAAGTAGATGCAGTTAAAGCGCAAATAAAAGCATGGGAGCACTATATAGATGCAACATGTAATGTTGTTGGCATAGCAACTGGTGCCGGTGGGAGTTGGCCTTCAACGTATAGCGTAAAATGCGAGCGAAGCCTCAGTTATGATAGATACTTTGCGACTAAAAATGCGCTAAAGTGTGTTAAAAAACTTAGCGAAGCAGATTTTGTAGGACGTAGCGAAAAGCTAAATTGTTTAATTCAAACACTCAATATTAAAATATTTTAAGAGTAACAGCAGTGCTACAGCTATATTATAAAGTTAGCTGTAGCATTTTTAGCTTTACAAAAACTCTATTTCTACGGTTTCGTCTTTTGAAATATTGCCACTTTCGGCGGGCACCACAATAAGGCAGTTAGCGTGGCTAAGCGATGAGAGTACCCCCGAACCTTGCTTATTTATAGGCGTTACCAGTAGGTTATTGTTTTCGTCGGTACTGGCAATACCACGTTGAAAGTCGGTACGGCCGGGGCGCTTTTTAATCAGCGCTGTGGTGGTTGCTTTTAAACGTAACTTGGCAGTATGTTCATTTCCTGAAAGCTTTGTAAGGGCTGGCTTTACAAGTCGCTCAAGCGTAACGGCTGCCGATACGGGGTTACCTGGTAAACCAAAAAAGTAGCTGTTAGGTAATTTACCAAAAGCAAAGGGTTTGCCCGGCTTCATGGCAATTTTCCAAAAATGAATATCGCCAATTTCATTTAATACTTCTTTAGTAAAATCGGCTTCGCCAACCGATACACCACCAGAGCTTATTACGGCATCGGCTTGCTCGTTTGCTTTTAAAAACGTGTTTTTAATGAGCGTTTTATCATCGGCAATTATCCCAAAATCAATCACTTCTATATTGTTATCATTAAGCTCGCTTAATATAACAGCGCGATTACTTTCATAAATAGCACCTGCAGGAAGGGCATTGCCAGGCTCTATAAGTTCATCCCCTGTAGAAAAAACCGCGACCTTTAGTGTTTCATATACACTTACTTGGTTAATACCAATAGAGGCAAGTAAGCCTACATCTACCGCTTTTAGTTTTCTGCCCGCTTTAAAAACAACACTATTTTTTGCAATGTCTTCACCTGCAAAGCGCACATTATTATTGAGCTCAATATGACCTGTAAATGTTATTTTGTCGTTATCTACGCTGGCGTTTTCTTGCATAACTACCGCATTAGCGCCAGGGGGCAGGGCAGCGCCGGTCATAATTCTAACGCATTGCCCAGGTGTTAAGGTGTTTTTAAAGGTTTGCCCAGCAAATACACTGCCTACTTGCTGATAAGTTGTTAGCCCTTCGCTTAGGCAAAGTGCATAGCCATCCATTGCCGAATTATCGTGAGCAGGCACATTTATATTGGATTTAATATCGTTTGCTAAAACACGGCCAACACTGTGCATTATTGAAATGGTTTCTGCGGCTTTATCAAAGTTAATAGCGCTTAGCATGTTACTGATTGCGGTTTCTACTGGTAATAAACCAGGTGCATTGCATACATCGTTCATATATATTGTTTTTTATAATGTGTCTGATTTTTAAAACAATACTTATAATGTTTAAGCTTTACAATACATGGTGTGGTTATTTGTTATTACTGTTAGTGGTATTTAGCAATCCTCTTAACGCAAAAGAAACGCTGCATATAGCCGTTGCGAGCAATTTTAAACCTGTGCTGCAAACGCTGGTAACTAACCCAGCCCTGAAAAATATTAATATTAAAATATCAGCTGCTTCTAGCGGCGTATTACACTCACAAATTATGCATGGTGCACCGTACGATATTTTTTTATCAGCCGACGCTGCACGCCCACACGCACTGATCAAAGACGGCTTTGCACTTAAAAATAGCTTAACCACCTATGCGATAGGTTTATTAGCGCTGTGGCAGCCAAGCAACTCAGTTATTAATCATAAATTAGCCATTGCTAATCCAAGGTTTTCGCCATATGGGCAATCATCGGCGCATTATGCTAAAAACTATATAAAAACACCGTATGAATTTGTGTATGGAAATAATATTACCCATGCGTTTCAATTTGTAGAAACAGGCAATGCCGCTAAAGGCTTGGTCGCGTTATCTACGTTAAAGTCGGCGTATCGCAAAACTAAAAATAAAAAATATTTAAATTACACGCTTATCGAACCTGAAAAATACCCTGAAATAACGCAGCAAGGCGTTATCATAAGCGCGACTAAGCATTTAACAACAGCTAAAAAGTTTATGGCTTTTTTAAATGACCCCTCAACCGCAAAAACATTATTAGAGCTTGGTTATAAAGCAAAGGAAAGTGATGTTAGCAAGTGATGTAACAGCGCTGTGGCTTACAATTAAACTTGCCTTTATAACGGCTGCTATTTTGTTGATTATATGCATTCCGCTTGCATGGCAGCTAGCCAGTTATAAAGGTAAGTTAAAGCCTATATTAGAAGCACTTATAGCAATGCCTTTGGTGCTGCCGCCTACGCTAATGGGCTTTTATTTATTGGTATTGTTTTCACCTACTCATGCATTTGGCCAGTTTTGGTTTTGGCTAACGGGTACGCAGCTCGCGTTTAGTTTTCAAGGGGTGGTTATTGGCTCGTTATTTTACTCTCTCCCTTTTGTGATGCAGCCGTTACTGGCGGGCTTTAAACAAATAAATACTACTTATAATCAAGCTGCTATTGCCTTGGGGATCAGCCCGTTTAAGCGTTTTATGTATTTAACGTTACCGCTATTAAAGCCAAGCATAGGTAGTGCCTTTGCACTGGGCTTTGCTCATACATTAGGAGAATTTGGTTTAGTGCTAATGATTGGTGGCAATATACAAGGCGAAACCCAAGTGGTGTCTATTGCATTGTACGACCATGTAGAGTCGCTTAATTATGGGGCAGCGCACCAATTGTCGTTGGTATTGCTAGCAATCTCGTTTGCGTGTTTAGTATTGTTGTTTAAATTTAATAAAACCGTGATAAACGGAGCTGCTAATCGTGCTTAAAATACAATGTCATCAACGTTTGGACGATTTTGAATTACATGTTGATTTAGCTATAAATCAATTTGATATTTTAGGGGTGTTTGGCCCTTCGGGCTCTGGCAAATCGAGCTTATTACAGGCGATAGCAGGGCTTACTACGGCGCAAAATGTGTGTATAAATAATCATAATATTACCCATTTAAGGCCCGATAAACGCCTACTTACTTTACAGCTGCAGTCGTGCCCGTTATTTCCACATTTAAATGTGATGGGTAATTTACTGTTTACTCACAAGCATTGTAAAAATAAAAGTAACAACCTAACGCCTGATCAGGTAATTGATTTATTAGCATTAAACCCATTACTAAATCGTGATGTGTCGGGGCTTTCGGGCGGGGAGAGCCAGCGCGTAATTTTTGCAAGAACACTACTAAGTGGGCAATCTGTTGTTTTACTTGATGAGCCATTTAGCGCCTTAGATTGGTCAACGCGTTTTACTATGTTGGGGGCTATTCAGCAACTTAATAAATCCCATGGTATTAAATTTATTATTGTTAGCCACTCTTTAAAAGAGCTACTTTATTGCAGCGATACATTACTTCATATAGCGAAAGGCAGCGTGCTCCAGTGCGGTGCAACACAAGAAGTGGTGCAAAGTATTTATACAAATAAGAGCCAAACGCCGCTCAGTATACTTAGTTATAGTAAGCCTGAATTTAATGAGGCTTTTGGTCTTTACCAGCTTACTCTTAGTAATAGCCAACAGCATTTATATGCAGTGCCTTCGCTGGTAAAACAAAACCATAAGTTAATTATAGAAAGCAGCCAAATAACCTACAACAAAGTAAAACCAATTAACGAGAGCAGTGCAAACGTGCTAATAGGTATACTTGAAAATGCCCAGCAGCTTGATGAGCAATGGTTGCTAACTGTTAATGTAGATACGCAATTACTGTATTGCGCGGTGTCTAAAAGGCAATGGCAGCAAAGCGCTGTAAGCCTAGGCGAGCAGATTTATTTGACAATAAATAACGTAGAAACGCTAAATTAGGCTCTAAAAAGCAGTCATGTATTTACCATGTACTAAATTAAGCGCTGCAAACAGGGCAGTGCTTATTTTTAACAATGTTAAAACGGTTAAACTCCATACTCAAACCATCTACAAGTAATAGCTGCTCGGTGAGTTTACTAGGCAGTCCTGCAATAATTTTAAGTGCTTCAGTCGCTTGAATACTGCCAATAAGCCCTACAATAGGAGAGAGCACGCCTGACTCTGAACAGCTTTGAGTTTGTTCGCCAAAAAGCTGTGACACACACCCGTAGCAATGGCTATTAGGCGCCATTGTAAAGCAAGCTACTTGTCCCTCTAACCTTATGGCAGAGCCAGAAACCAAGGGCGTACGGGTGTTATAGCAGGCGCTGTTGAGCAAATTACGTGTTGCTAAGTTATCAGTGCAGTCAATAACTACATCTACTTTGCTAAGTAGTTGTTCAAGGTGCGAATTTTCATTTAAAAATTCATCAATAGTGTGGATCTCTATTTCATCATTTAACTGAGTTAACTGTTTTTTTGCACTGTGGGTTTTTAAGCACCCAACATCACTTTGTTTATAGAGCACCTGCCTTTGCAAGTTAGTTGCATCAACCACATCGTTATCTACAAGCGTTAACGTACCTACGCCCGATGCCGCTAAGTACTGCGCAACTGGGCAGCCTAATCCACCTAACCCCACAATAAGAGCATGACTTTGCCATATTTTTTCTTGTCCATCTATATCTAGCTGAGGAAGCATAATATGGCGAGAATAGCGTAATTGCTGCTGATACGTTAAAGGGGGTTTTTGCATTAATGAGTTCTCATAATTTTTTTTAACAATACCAATTAGTTAAAACCTAGAGCAAGTAAAGCTTAAAAATTCTTTGCACTGTTTACGCCCAACAAAGCTGCTTAAATAGTGCAAAGCGAAATAAATATTAATTCCCAAAAATATAAGTAACTGAAAAACCTACCTATTAATTGTTGGCTTAGTAATTGCTGAAGGCGGTTAACGTTAATTTAACAATCGTCGCAGTGTTATTACTACCAAAGTCGTACTCACTGCTTAAAATAATAATCGTTACAAGGAAAAAAACATGCAACCGAGTTCTGGGTTTAATCTCATATCGTTTAGCGGAAAAATGAAAATACTACATTTAAGCTGGATGGTGTTTTTTATCTCTTTTTTTGTATGGTTTAACCATGCTCCATTATTAGGGGCAATAGCGGGCTCGCTAGGTATAACTATGGCACAGGTAAAAACGCTGCTCATTTTAAATGTGGCCTTAACCATTCCCGCGCGTGTTGTTGTTGGCATGCTGACAGATAAGTTTGGCCCGCGTATTGTTTATGCCGCTTTACTTATTTTATGTAGCATACCGTGTTTTATGTTTGCTATGGCCACTACATTTGAGCAAGCCGCTATCGCGCGTTTTGCACTAGGCTTTATTGGAGCAGGCTTTGTAGTGGGCATTCGTATGGTGAGCGAGTGGTTCCCGGCAAACGAGCTTGGTACAGCAGAAGGTATTTATGGTGGCTGGGGTAATTTTGGCTCGGCTGCCGCTGCCATGTTACTACCTGTATTAGCGCTTATGTTTGGCGGTGACGATGGCTGGCGCTATGCCATTGGTTTAACAGGCGTACTTAGCGTTATTTTTGGTGTTATTTGGTACATAAACGTAACCGATACACCAAAAGGGGGGACGTACTTTAAGCCTAAAAAAGTAGGCGCAATGGAAGTAACCAGCAAAAGTGACTTTGTATTATTGCTTATTATGAAATTACCTATGTATGGCGCACTGGCTTTGCTTACTTGGAAGTTGTCTCCTACAGGCGCTAATTTAATTTCTGCCAATTTTGTTTTAGCCGTTTATGCATTTTTAGTGCTGTTATACGCCTACGAGGTATATAAAACCTTTGATATAAACGGACATATCTTTAAACAACCCGTGCCAGAATCACACCGCTACGAATTTAAACAAGTAGCTGTACTTAATATTTTATATTTTACCACCTTTGGCTCAGAGCTGGCCGTTGTATCTATGCTGCCATTATTTTTCATGGAAGTATTTGGCCTCGATATGGTGTACGCAGGTTTACTGGCCTCTGCCTATGCGTTTATGAATTTAGCCTCGCGCCCGGGTGGTGGTTGGATCTCAGATAGAATGGGCCGTCGTAAAACACTTATTGTCCTTACCTCAGGGTTAGCTGTTGGCTACTTTGTTATGGGCTTAGTTGACGCTAGCTGGCCACTTTGGCTTGCAGTAGCTGCTGCCATGGCGTGTTCGTTCTTTGTGCAAGCTGGTGAGGGAGCGGTTTTTGCTGCTGTGCCACTTATCAAACGCCGCTTAACAGGGCAAATTGCAGGTATGACAGGCGCTTACGGTAACGTTGGCGCGGTGGTGTATTTAACGGCGCTCTCATTAGTGGATTACCAAACTTTCTTTATGATTATTGCTGCCAGTGCATTGTTAGGTTTAGGGGCGTTATTTTTCATGAAAGAGCCAGATGGGCACATCACAGAAGTAAACGAAGATGGCTCTGTTGAACTTATTTCAGTGACTTAAGGCAGCGTTAACCATGTTTGATGAAACCCAACACGCTCAAGTTCGTAATAATACGCTAGATGTTTCTTTTGGTGGGCACAGTGCCGCGGGCATAAAAGATGAAAATCAAGATGCGTTTGCTGCTTTAAATACTGAGCACGAACAACAAGAAACAAAAGGCGCTATTGCGTGCTTAGCGGATGGGTGTTCATCAGCTAAAAATGCCAAACAAGCATCGCAGCTCAGTGTTACTCATTTTATAAATGAGTATTTAAATACACCCGACAGTTGGGCGGTCAAAAAATCGGTTTCTAAGGTTTTAGCTAGCTTAAATCAGTGGTTATATTCGCAATCAGTTAACTATAACCACTTAGGGCAACGCCAAGCAGATTGGATGACCACCTTTACGGCGCTTATATTAAAATCAGCTACGGGGTATATATTTCATTTAGGCGATACTCGCATTACGCGTTTACGCGATAATCAAATGGAAGCGATAACGCGGGATCATAAAGTAAATGATACGCTCACTCGTGCTTTAGGCGCGCAGTCACATCAAGAAATTGATGTTTACGAAGTTGACCTAAAAGCCGGTGATATTTACATACTGACTTGCGATGGTGTGCATGATGTATTGCCCTATAGTGAAATTGCCAACGAAATAAACGCCCATAACAACTTAGAGCAGGCAGCAAAGGCCATTACCTCACGCGCTATAGCACAAGGCAGTGATGATAATGTGAGTTGTTTATTAGTGAAGGTAAATAGCATTGCGCAGCAAAATCTAGATGAGCTTTATCAATCGTTAACGCAGCGAAAAATACCACCCGCATTAGAGGTTGGCCAAATAATTGATGGATATACGGTTATTCGTAAAATCAACGAAAGCAGCCGATCGCACATTTATTTGGTACAGCAAGCACCTGATGCACCCCCCGTTGTATTAAAGGCACCTTCGGTTAATTTTGAAGACGATATACATTACCTTCAAGGCTTTATACGCGAAGGGTGGGTAGGGCAACGTATTAATCATCCTAATGTAATGAAGGTTTTAAATACGCAATCGCAAAGCCGATTTTTATATCATATTTGTGAGTACATGGACGGACAAACCCTCAGTGACTATAAGCACGACGTCCCTTATTTAGAAATAGCTCAAGTGCGCAGTATTGTAGAGCAAATAGTGCATGCGCTAAGGGCATTTCAGCGATTAGATATGGTACATCGTGATTTAAAGCTCGATAACGTGATGATAGATGCTCACGGTAAAGTTACGTTAATTGATTACGGTACTGTAAGTGTTGCGGCTATGGATGAGTCGGTTAAGCAAATAGCCGATGACTGCCCGCAAGGGACTATAGATTATACGGCTCCTGAAACACTTATTTCGCTGCATGCCGATTTTAAAAGCGATATGTTTTCGCTTGGGGTGATTGCTTATGAGTTATTGTGCTTGAAGCTGCCTTATAAAACATTACCGGCAAGTCATACCCCTATTGATTACAGCCACTGGCAATACACAAGTATTCGCAAGTACCGAGCCGATATACCCTTTTGGTTAGATCAGGCTTTAATGAAAGCACTTGCGCCAAAACCAGCGCTCAGATACCACGCATTTTCTGAGTTTTTAACAGATATTAGTAAACCTAATCCACATTTACAGAGCTCAGCCAACAAAATTTCAATAATGAAACGCGATCCAGTATTACTCTGGAAGAGCATTTCGCTGTGTTTATTTATCATTTTATTGTGCGTGCTCATAATTAAAAACTAAGAGACCAAGATGTTAAATTATAAAAATAACTTACCTATTATTTTAATGATAGGGTGCATTGCTGCGCCTTCTATTAGTGTTGCAGCGCAAACCGACCTTAATTTTAGGTTGCGTTATGAAAGTGCAGAGCAAGATAACGGACTAAAAGATGCCAGTAGCTTAACGCTGCGTACACGCCTTACTCATAAAACGGATGAAGTGAATGGCTTTTCTGCTTTATTAGAGGTCGAAGATAGCCGAAGCCTATTAGGTGTAGACGATTACAACAATACGCTGGGTAAAAATACAAATTACTCAGTAATAGCTGACCCTGAAACCACAGAGGTAGATCAGGCTTTTGTTAAGTACGCAAAAGATGCTTTATCAATTAAAGTAGGTAGGCAAGTAATAGCGCTTGATGGGCAGCGCTTTGTAGGCCACGTTGGCTTTAGGCAAGACAGGCAAACCTTTGATGCTGCAACAGTAAATTACACCTTTAATGATATTAACTTGCACTATAGCTACATAAGTAAGCGCAACCGTATATTTGCCGATAGCAAAGATATTGATGCATCCGATCATCTTATCAATGCAAGCTTTAAAACAAGCCTAGGTAAGGTGGTTTTATACAGCTATTTATTAAGTGACGATGCAATAGATAATGACAGCTTAGATACTTATGGTGTTTCTTTTAATGGTAATAAAACGCTCAGCGAGATTAAATTTTACTATAAAGCACAGTACGCCACGCAATCAGCATCAACGAGCATGAGTGATTTTGACGCTGATTACTATGCATTTGAAGGGGGGATAGATTTAGGCGGTTTAGGTATTGAAGCCGTTACATTAAAAGCTGGTATTGAGTCACTGGGTTCTGATAACGGCGATTATGGTTTTGCCACGCCGCTTGCCACAATGCATAAATTTAATGGCTGGGCCGATACGTTTTTAGCAACCCCAGCACAAGGGCTTGATGACACTTATGTAAGTTTAAATGGTAAAGCTTACGGCGGTAAATGGCTGTTGGCGTATCACAGCTTTGATGCCAACGATAGCGCCAATGGCGTTGATGATTTAGGCACAGAGCTAAACGTACAATACGTAAAGCCTATTAATAAAACCTATGCTGTAGGCGCAAAATATGCCGATTATTCAGCAGGAGATAGCGCTGCAGGCAAAGTTGATACCCAAAAACTGTGGGTATGGGTAAGCGCTAAATTTTAAGTATTTAACCTAAACCCTCGTTATTTAATTTAAAGCGTTACAAGTTGGTGCAATAGCGCCAGCTTGTGGTGCTTTCACTTCTTTTTTACTGCATTAACTTAGTTAAGTTGTTGAAATATATTCATTATATATCTGGCTTGCATATTGCTATAACCAACACATAATAAATTATACATTTAAAGTACCCATCTAAAGTTAAGTGTATTTTAAATCAAACAGGTGATTTTAATGCCAAGCAAGCAGCGTGTTGTAGTTGTCGGAAATGGAATGGTTGGCCATCATTTTGTACAACAGCTAGTATCACAACAAGGTGATACTCAAAATATGGAGATTACCGTACTCAGCGGTGAAGACCGACTCGCTTATGACCGCGTACAGCTTTCGTCTTTTTTTAAAGGTAAAACCGAAGACGATTTAGCACTTACCTGCAGTAAAACCTATCAAGATTGGCAAGTGTGCTTTCATACTCATTCTAAAGTGGTTGATATAAATCGCGATGCAAAAACAGTCACTACTGCAAAAGGCAAAACATTTGAATACGACAAGTTAATATTGGCTACCGGTTCATTTGCATTTGTACCCCCCATTCCAGGAAAAGACCGTGAGCATTGCCTAGTTTACAGAACCATTAACGATTTACACGCCATAAAAAAATCTGCACATGCCAGCAAAGTGGGCGTAGTAATTGGCGGCGGTTTATTAGGGCTTGAAGCAGCCAACGCGTTAAAGCAGCTTGGCTTGCAAACCCATGTAATAGAATTTGCACCACAACTTATGGGCGTACAAATAGATGGTGCTGGTGGTCGATTGCTTAAAAATAAAATTACCGAGCTGGGCGTTACAGTGCATACATCAGTGGCGACAGAGCAAATTATAGAGGGTGAAAACAGCCGTTATAAAATGTGCTTTAAAGGGGGGCAAACCCTAGAAACCGACATGATTGTATTTTCGGCCGGTATTCGCCCATACGATAACCTAGCTCGTGAGTTTAATTTAGAAATAGGTGAGCGCGGCGGCATCGTAATAAACAACCATTGCCAAACGA
>NZ_DJHW01000010.1:0-23340 GCF_002433295.1 Pseudoalteromonas sp. UBA6610
AGTCAGCTTAACTGACTGGCATTAACCTAATCGGTGGTTTTTTATATCTAGCTACCGCGCTTAAAACGTAGCAACTACCTTAACTTTATCTGTTGCCTTACTGCTGTCTATGTAACCAATTGAGTCGCCATTACTAGCAACAAAATCAATAACAGCTTGGTCAGAATCAAATTTCTCTGGTGGTGTACCTTTACCGGTAAAAACAAGTTTTGACCAATAGGCATTTAATTGGCTACTTGATTTACCAACTACTTTAGAATTGAATTCATCAGCAACAGCGGTACCATTTTGAGTGGCTGGGTTCACTTTATTACCGTTAGCAAATGACTTTGCTTTTCCTAGGTAAATCTTTTTAATAGTATCGCCATCAAGTGCACTTGCATTGCCAGGGTTTACTATTACCGCAACTTCAGCATAGGCGCTAAACGCACATACCGACAGTACACAGGCTAGGATTAATTTTTTCATATTTCGCTCCAATTAGAATACTAAGTCAACGCCGACAGCTACTACATCAGTTTCAATGTTTGTTATGTCGTCATCTAAGCGACTAAAGTCGATTTTAAATGCAGCTGACGGGTGGAAGTCATAACGGGCGCCGATGGTGTAAACATTACTTTTTGCTTTAGAGCCTTCTAATGCTGAATTTATACCTGCATTTAATTGCGGCACAGCTGTAAGTGAATCATAACGGTTGTTATCGTGTTTATCGTCGTTGTTTTCATAGGTAACGTGAACAAGCCACTCATCCATACGATAGCCTAGAGAGGTATAGTATTGAGTCTGCTCAGCTAAAGCGCTGTTATCGACTTCAAACTGAGTATACTCTGCATCAAATAAAATATTGTTGTAGTCAATTGAAAAGCCAAGTGCGAAAAATGCTCCATCGTCTTCATCTACAGCAATGCTATCTGCTTGATCAGTGAAACCCGAGCTGCGAAGAGTTGCCTCTAGGCCATTAAGGGCGATACCAGCATCAGTATCATTTTCAATGTCAATGGTGGTCTCTGCCACAAAATAGGCAACACGTGCGCTAAACCAATCGTAACTAAGTGACCAGTTAAGACCAGCGATATCATTAAGCTCAGTTTCACCATTGACCGACACTACTGCGATATTATCTTCAAAGCTACCATATATGACTTGAAGACTTGAGTCCCAATCACCGATTTGTGATGTATATAGTAAGCTCAACCCTTCGTAAGTAGAAAATGGTAAATTGTAAACCGATTGAGGAGGGCGAACCCAGCGGTAAGTGTAACCTACATCTAGAAAGTCAGAGTATTTGTAAAATGGCGCACGCATTTTACCAGCGCTGAGTTGTACTTCGTCACTAAACTCATAAGTTAAATACGCCCACTCAAAATCTGCATCAAAGTCATTCTCGCCGCGAGCCACAATTTGCGCTGTTGCGCTGAGCTTTTCCTGAAGATCGGCAGATAGTTGTAATGCAAATACACTCTCATTTTTAAATGAGATATCGTCATCATATCCGTATAAAGTTTGATCACTGTCTAGACTTTTGCCACCCACTATAGATGCAAAGCCATTTATACGAACTTCAGCACTCGTGTAACTAGATGCAAGTGCGGCACATATTGCTACTGCTACAGATAGCTTTTTCATATGTATTTCCTATTTGTTATTTAGATGTTGATTTCATGGGGATTATAGAAGTGATTTTAATTTTTATCTAATAATTTTAGCTAGTTACTAAAAAAGAAGTCAGCATTTAGTTTATATTAAAGTTTACAATTGTTAATTTTGAGTTTTTTGTAATCAAAGTTGTTGATTTAATTAAAGTTAAAAATTATTTAAATTTATTAAAGTTGTTCATCTAATAATTTATAAAATAGTAATTGCTGTTTAATTGGTTGTTTATATTTTATTCAACTTATGTTTTGCATGTTTATAAACATTAAACATAGCGCTAAAGCGGACTTTAAGAGAGTGATAATAATAAAGAGGCTACCTTTATCGGTTACTAGTCACTTAAATGTTTATACCAAATGGTATGCTTAGCTACAGTGTATTTAGTCTTACCTTTTGTTTTGTAATCAAATAACAACTTTCTAAACCTGAATTTTAGCTTAACATTACCACTGTATTAGCAAGGTAGTTCAAAGGAAGTGACAGTGATGAAGAGGCTTGCATGGTTAGTATTATGTTGCTTTGCATCCAATGCATACAGTAACGATGAAGTAAGTATTACATTGGTGGGGCATATTTCTCCGGTGTGTGAATTTACCTCACAAAATAATAACCTAGAGTTTTCTTCTAGTGGCGTTGCTAATACAACATTAGAGATTAACTGTAATTCGCCAATGAGAATATCAATGCAGTCTCTTAATGGTGGTTTAAGTCATGAGCAAAGCAGTAGAGTAAGTTCATATAATATTAACTGGTCATTGGAAGGTGCCAACAAAAGTGTGTCTGTATCGGCACAGGCAACCAAATCGACATATAGCTTTAATATTGATGATATCTTATTTGATAGCATTGCTGAAATTCAGTTAACTCTAGATGACCCCTTGATATATGCAGGAAGCTACCAGGATGTGATCCGCATAGAAATGACACCATCAGTAGTATCGGGTGGCGTGCTTTAAACGCACATTTATTTAACAAAACAAACTATATGTCACATGGATAAGGAATATAACAATGAAAAAATTAATCGTAATTTCAGCAATCGCAGCAATCTCATCTGGTTCAGCACTAGCAGATAACTTAAACGTAGGCGGTGCAGTCGCATCCGTATGTGAAGTAAGTAATATTGCAACAAATCACTACTTTCCAACTCTTGCAATGGGGGATACAACAAGCGTTAACTTTGATTTGAAATGTAATGATGTGGATGGTGCAACACTTACTTTAACCACTTCTGAGGGTCATCTTCAAAACGCTGATCATGAAGACAGAGGGATAGGGTACACCGCTCGCTTAACAGCAGGCGCATATGACTTTACTTTGACAGCTGATAATGGCATCAATGATCAAAGCGTTTCTCAAAGTAATGGCGGCAACAATACATTAGCAACGTCGGGCGTTGCAGGAATGATTGACTTAGAAGTAATTGAGACACCGGTATACGCAGGTACTTATGCTGATACTCTAATGCTAACTGTTACAGCAAACTAAAGTTAAATAAAAAGGCAGTGACTATGCACTGCCTTTATTTAGGAGGGAATTCTATGCATGTTTTATTTATCTTTATATTTTGTTTGCTTTCTTTTTCAGTCAGTGCCTTTCAGGTGATACCCATGGTAGCCGATCTCAGCTCGCAGGGGAGTCAGTCACAGCAAACACTTCGAATTACAAACCCATCTGATAAACCATTAACTATTGATGTTTCAGCATTTAATATGAATATAAGTGATACTGGTGTTGAGTCTTTAGAGATAAATGAAGAAGATTTCTTGATTATTCCTATGACAACAATTATCCCACCAGGAAATAGCCAGTCGGTTATTGTTAGATATATTGGCGAACCTATTATTGAACACTCCAAATCTTATCGAATTACCGTAGAACAAGTGTCGGTTGATTTGAACGATAATGCGCAGTCTGGGGTTGGTATGTCACTCAGTTTTCGAACGCTATTTAATGTTGTGCCAGATAACGCTGAAGCAAAACTAATAATCAAAGACAAAAAGCAGTTAGCAGAAAATCAATGGGGTGTGTTGCTAGAAAACCATGGAAATAAATATGTACGCCTTTCTAAAGCTCAGTGGAATATTAAATCTAAGGGTAAAGTGTTAATTTTAGAAGGAATGGATCTAAGTAGAGCCCTATCAGGTAAGATTTTACTTCCAAATTCAAAAAGCAATATTTCAATTTCAATACCAAAAGAGTTTCAAGCTGCTGATAGTGAGTTAGAGGTTATATTCTAATGTTTTGTGTTCAGTGGTTCTCCCGATGTTTAATGATACTAATATGTAGTATTTCTATTTCGGTAGAGGCTCTGGAAGTAACACCTATGGTGATCACATTATCACCGGATAAACCCTCAAAAATACCTTCTAGTTTTATTTACAATCAATTACCTAGAGAGATTGCATTTGATATTGAAGTGTTTGAAATTAATTTTTCTGAATCTAGCCCATCGTTAAAAAAGTTGGAAGATTCTCCATTATGGGTCTTTCCTCCCTCTTTATTTTTACAAGAGGGGCAAGGTCAGAAAATTCAATTTAGGTGGGTTGCTGAGAGTTTTCCGAAATATGATAAAAGTTATCAAGTAAGTTTAGTTGAGCAGCCTTTGGCTTCTAATATTGGTAGTGATACCTCGCAACTTAAAATATTAATGAATGTAAATTTAGTTGTTCATGTAGACAGGGATATATATTCACCTAACTTAAAAATACTGACTTCTAAAATAGAAAGTGGGGAGCTTTTAGCCCAAATCAAAAATGAAGGAGAAGGGGCTGCGCGGCTCAGTGACTATAAAATTAAAGTAACTACAAATAAGTCCGTTGTAACTACTTTTGAAAAACAAGCTTTATTGGAGAAGGGGTACGATGTTTTTTTTGCGCCTTATGCCACACAGACCATAAAAGTTAAGCTACCTGAAAATATTGAGAGCCGTGAGGTAGGGCATTTAAGTTTAGATCTGGTGCAATGAAAACTACAGCAGTGTTCCTCTTCGCTATATTTTTTTTACCACTTAGCGTGTTAGCACAAATAAACCCTTCTAGCAGGACAATTGAACTTAATGTGTCAGTTCAATTAAATAAAAGTCCAATAGGTCAAGTCTCACTTAAAGTCGATAAAGATGATGCACTTTTTTTACAGTGGAACGAGTTAGAGCCACACCTTAGCGAAATTTTACTTGAAGAAAAAGAGAGAGAACTATTTAAGGTATTAAAAGACAATACTTTAGCGGTAACTTCATTAAGGGAACTGGGTTTTAGCGTTGAGTTTGATATGAGCGATTTTAGTTTGGACGTTGTTGTTCCCGTAGAGTTAACTCGCCCACAAAAATTAAGTGCGCAAAAACGAAGGAAAAAGTTAAAGGCTATCGAGCCAGCTAACACTAGTGGTTTTATTAACGCTTATGCAAGCTACGTACATCAAGATGATAAGGAACAGCAGCAAGTTCAAGAGCAATATGCATTACGCTCAGAAATTGTAGCGAGTTGGCAAGGGTGGGTGTTAGAAAATGAATTTGAATATAATAAAATATCGCAGCCTGCTTCATCAAACTTTAAGCGGCAAGGAACTAGGCTTATTCATGATCTACCTAGCTTAGGCATGCGCCTTTCTCTAGGGGATAACTTTAGTTCAGGCGGTTATTTCCAAAACTCCTCTCGCTTGTTAGGTTTTTCAATAGCACATGACTTTTCTCTATTATCAGACAGGCCCATAAGGCCAACCGCTTCACGTAGCTTTACTCTTCAAAGCCCTTCAAGTGTAGAGGTATATGTCGATGAACGAATTATTCAGCGCCTTAATTTGGTTGCGGGTATTTATTCTTTAGATGACATACCTTTGAGCGAAGGCAGCAATAATATCTCTCTAAAAATTACTGATATAGCTGGCGTTGTGCGCTATGTAAACTTTGATGTTGCAACTGGCTTAGATCTATTTGCACAAGGGCAGCTTGAATATGAAATTCACTTAGGCGTTCCTGCTGAAGCTGGCGATAAACTCGAGTATGAACCAGATTCTCCCTTCCTCAGTGCCTATCTGGATTATGGCCTGACCCCAAGTTGGACTGCAGGAGTTACAGCGCAGGGAGATAAATACGCGCAACAAATTGGCTTTAAACAAATCTATGCAGCTCAAATAGGGCAACTGGCATTTGAGGGCGCATTTAGCTTCGCGGAACGCCAAGGATACGCTTACCGTACTGTTTATAGTAGCTATAATATAAGCAACTTAGGAAGTGAGCTAACGCTCGGTTATGAATACAGTTCAAAAGACTTTACAGCTTTAGGTTTTAGGTCTCAAGATACGTTTAATAACCGCTATAGAGAACACTATGCACAGGCGAGTTATAGTTATTATGTTAACGATAGAACGTTAGCCTCTTTTTTTACAAATATTTCCCGAGATCATCAAAGTGTTCAATTTGATAAATCGCTGGGAGTCAATTTCTCAGGCGACTTGGTAAATAGTCAGTGGAGATATACTGCAGGGGCGCAATGGGATGAGTTAAAAGGTGAGCGAGAGTGGGGTATAAATTTATCATTTACCTATAAATTTAATAATCAGCATAGAGTTAAACTATCCCACCAGTCTAGGCGTGATAAAACGAGACTAGAATTTACTCAAGACAGTAATCAGCGTTTTGTCGGTGCTCTGAACTTTCGAGCTGGCTTAGAGAGCAATGAATTAAATAAAACTATCTTTGATTTAAACATGCAATATAACGCAAACCGTTTTGCTGCTAACCTTGAACATGCAAGTTTTTATAAAGATTTAAATGCTCGTTCTGCTTATCATCAAAGTCGTGTAAGCCTCTCATCTAGCATAGCCTTTGCAGATGATGCATGGGCATTTGGAAAGCCTATATACGATAGCTTTGCTTTGGTTAACACCCACAAAAGTTTAGAAAATAAAGTGATTACATTAGGCCGAGTTGAAAATGACTATAGAGCTGATAATAGAGATTTCAAAACCATATTACTTAATGATTTGAGCTCATATGACAATATCAACATTCCTGTAGATATTGATGATCTAGCTCCAGGTTATGATATCGGTTCTGGAATGCTTAGCTTTTACCCAAAATACAAAACTGGGCACAAAGCAATAATTGGCACTGCAGCAAATATTTCTGTTATTGCGACTCTTCGTAGTCGAGACGAGTCACCCTTAGCTTTAATGGTTGGAAAGGCTATTTGCCCAAATAAAGTAACGAGCAAAGAGTATACCTTTTTTACGAACAAGCGAGGTCGTTTTGCAATAACAGGGCTTGCTCCATGTCATTATAAGGTAACTTTACAAAATAAAGATAAAACTACATTTTCAATAGAAGTTCGTGATGCAGAGCAACTTCAAAGAAAAGGGGTTATTTATGTACATTAAAATTGTGTATTTAGCAATAAGTATAGTCTTACTATCTATAGCAAATAGAGTTAATGCTCAGTGCGATGCGAGTATTGGTGAAATAGCGTATTTGTTTGATGACTTATCTTTTTATCACGTAAAATCACAAAACGATGCAGAGAAAACAATTCGAGTAGATACAATAAATACGACGGATTGTACCTTGTATTTTAGTCTTTCTTCGCAAAACCAAGGGGCTCTTAAAGGTAATTCTCAATTTATTAATTACCAAATTCGTTTAGAAAATCAGTTGTTAAGCAAAACCAACAACCAAGTTAAACTTAACAATAATTCAGTAGATATCAGGTTAGTGATCCCTGCAGGGACCCCTGTAAAATCTGGATACTATACAGATAGACTTCAGTTGAAACTCTATGATGAGAACAAGCAAAGTCTTGATGAAGTAGAAATTGAAATAGAAACAAATATTCAACCCCGCACAAGCTTATCTTTATTAGGCTATAACACTTTTTCTAACACTGTTTTTTTAGGGGAGTTGAGGCCAGCAGAAAAATACACCATGTTACCTAGCTTACAAATAGTGACTAATACGGATGTTCAACTTAATGTAACCTCAGAGAATAAAAGTCGTTTATTACACTCTATTTTTAGTAATAAATATGGTATTAGCTATACATTGCAGTTAGGCTCAGAAGAAATTAACTTAGTAAAAGCTTCAAGTCTAAACTTTTCGTATTCTGGCCAGACTGAGTTTTACATTCCGCTTAGCATTCAATTGGAGGACTTCACACGTCAAGCCGCTGGAGAGTATTCAGATGTTATTCGTTTTCAAATAAGCCCACTCAATTATTGACTTTACTTAAGTTTTTTTGGCACCACAGCAATGCTTGTTGTTTGTTTTTTACAGATATTTTTTGATAAATTTTATGTAAATGCACTCTGACAGTGGCTTCACTTATAAATAAGCTATCTGCAATAGCGGTGGAGTGTAGACCGGAGAAAAGCAAGTTTAATACTTTAATTTCTTTACAAGTAAGGTTACTTGATTGCAGGGTGGTTTGCTGTTCACTGGCTAACATTTGTCTCATCCAGCTGTCTGTCACATCACGGGGAAACCAGAGCTTACCTTGTTCAATAGCTTCAAGGCCTTGTTGAAAAAGTGAGTCATCTGAACTTTCGTAAAAAAGTCCCTTTAAATTAGGCCATTCTTTTAAAGCTAATACGTCACTATTTTTTGGAACATCAAAAATAACTAAGCTTTTATAACCGTTATCTTGCATAAACTTATTGATAAGTTCATAAGTTGTGATTACATTAAGTGCTTGGTAATTAACCAATAAAATGTTGTAGTTAGCTGCCACACAGAAAAGTGAAGTATAGTCTGGACTATTAAAGCACTTTATATAGCGTATTGGAGTATTTTTAATATCCATAATTTCTGTCCGTAGATGCAATAGTAATACTATATTGCTATTTTTAGTTAATATCAATCATAGTGCATAGTTCGATAAGCTATACGAAGCTGTGATTAATGTGCTTTATGGAATAATGTTTCCCTTATATGTAAACATAAAAAATTAAAGTGTGGATAACGTGATTACTTTTTAGTAGAAGGCCCATTTTTTTGTTTAGGTTATCCAACAATAATCAAAAATTATAATTGATTTGTACCTATATGTTTATTAAATGAAAATTTTTATACATTTCTTCACAAATATGTAATATAATGCCCTTCCAGAGGAAAGATGCTATTAGGCGTCTTTTTTTATGCCCAAAACTTATTACCCAAGCCAATAAGTTCGCATAACTAAATTATACGGTATCCTTTGGAGAATATTTTGAAACTACGCAAACTCTCACAGTTAAGCCTCGCAATTGTCGCTGCATTAACTACCTCAGTAAATGCTGAAGAAGCTAAAACAACAGCAAAACAAGACGCGTTTGAAAAAATCGAAGTTACAGCTCGTAAACGTACAGAGAGCTTGTTTGAATCTCCAACCGCTATCACATCAATTGGTGCTAACCTAATTGATAAAGCCAATATGAGTAACCTAGAAGATATTGGTAAATACGTTCCAAACTTAAATATCACTCGCTACGGTGTAGGTAATGCGGCGCATGCCTCTGTGTTTATTCGTGGTATTGGTCTACAAGATCACATAATTACAACCGATCCGGGTGTAGGTGTTTATTTAGATGGTGTTTACTTAGGCCGTCAAATGGGGTCAAACTTATCGTTACCAAATGTAGAGCGTGTTGAAGTTCTACGTGGACCACAAGGTACATTATATGGTCGTAATACCTTAGGTGGCGCAGTAAATGTAATTACTAAGCAACCAGGTGATGAAGGGATTGTTTCAACTACAGCTAAAATTGGTAGCCGCGGACGTATTGCTGGCGATGTATACTTTAATAACTCGCTAACAGATGAAGTAAGTATGTCTGCAAGTGCATCATACAAAACGCGCGATGGTGTGGGTGAAGCTGTCAATTTAGCTAACCCAGAAAAAGAAATTGGTGAAGAAGAAGAGTTTAGCGGTCGCGTAGCCCTTAAATGGCAAGCCAATAGCGATTTAGCGTTTACTTTTTCACTTGACGGTGTTGATAACGAGTCGGGTCAATCGCCTTACACTATTGAGCTAACTGAGCCGCTTGATGCAAATGATGTATTTAATGGTGACTTTCCTTTATTAACACAGGATATGATCCCATCTGACCCAGATGATTTAGGCACTACCGTTGCTGGTATTGAATCTACGTCTTACTCAGGGTGGGGTACGTCATTTACTGCTGATTGGGCAATTGATGATACGTACACGGCTAAATTTATTTCAAGTTACCGTACTTCTGAATACGAAGGTGGACTTGATGATGATGCGTCACCTCTTAACTTATCTGAGTTCCCAGAAGAGGGTGGTGCAGACCAATACTCGTTTGAAATTCAACTAAATGCGACTTACGACAATATGGACTTTGTATCAGGCCTTTACTTCTTTAATGAAGATGGCTTTACACGTTCAGGTCCATTTGTATTTAGCCCATTCAATACACCTAATGGTTTATTAAACGATGGTGTTACACCTTCATTTGGTGGCTATGGCGATTTTGAAATTAACCAAGAAACAAATTCATACGCTGTATATTTTAATACAAGTTACGATTTAACAGATGATTTAAGTATTGGTGGTGGCCTTCGTTACTCAAAAGATGAGAAAGATGCAGATGCGATTTTCCCAACATTTGCTGAACGTAAATACGTAAGTGCAGAGTTTGACGCTGTAACATGGGATGTAAACGCATCATATCAAATCAGCAATAACATGAATGTTTATGGTCAAATTCAAAAAGGGTACCAAACAGGCGGTTTCCCTCCACGTCCATTTGGCGGCCCCGATCAGTTTGTATCGTTTGATGAAACTAAAGCAATTAACTACGAAATGGGCTTAAAAGGCCAAGTACATGAAAATGTATCTATGATGTTGGCTGTATTTGTAACTGATTACACTGACCTTGCTTTACCATTTTCTGACCCTACTGCAGGCGGTGGTTTTGTAACGATTGTTGAAAATGCAGGTGAGTCTAAAGCGCAAGGTATTGAGCTTGAAACTACCGTTGCCATTACAGACGATTTCACAATTCGCAGCTCTGTAGGTTACTTAGATTCTGAAATTACAGAAGTAGATGCAGGCGTACAAGGTATTGGTAAAGGTGATTCACCAGCATTAACACCACGTTGGACTGTAATGATTGCCCCTTCTTACTTTATGGATTTAGACAGCGGTGCAACCGTTGCATTTAACGCTAACTACTCTTTCAGAAGCGAAATGCAAGGCCAGTCGGTTTACAATGAAAGCGAGACTATTGATTCGCGTGAATTAGTTGGTTTTAATATTTCTTACACTAACCCTTATGGCGATATGGAAGTAACCTTATACGGTGAAAACGTATTAAATGAGGTTTACGATGTAGGCCGTTTACAGCAGTCAGGTTTTGTTGGTGTAATGCGCAGTAATGACCGTAGCGAGTTTGGTTTAAAATTCAAAAAAGACTTTGAGCTTTAATAACCCGCAATGAGTTAATTAAAAGGTAAGCTTAGGCTTACCTTTTTTTTCACCTGTAAAAAGCAAAACTTAGATCAACAGCGAATCTTTTTGTAACAAGCGCTATACAATCGTGTAGTGCAATTGCTATTGATATATTTAGTGTTGTACGAAGGCTAATCGCTAAGTGTTAAAAAGCGCCACAGGCATCAACTAGCCTTATTTTTAGGCAATAAAAAAGCCCTCAGTGAGGGCTTTTAAACAATCAACATAGGTTTAAATAAAAACCTCTGCCATTCTTATTTGTTAGATTCATTGTATTCACGCGTTAGTCTTGCGTGCTCACTTAAATCTGTCAGACCAAGCTTTTCGTAGCTTTTTTCCATCATCTCAAGTGCAGGCTCTAAATAGCTGCTTTGCGAGTAATGCTCAACAACGTACTTACCACGATTAGCGGCCGCTAGGTAAGCTTCACGTTCGTAGTAGTAATTAGCCACTTTTAGCTCGTAACGCGCCATGCGGTTTAAAAGCCACACTAAGCGACGTTTAGCCTCTGGTGCGTAATCACTCTTTGGAAAGCGTTTTACAAGCGTTGATAAATCGGTAAATGCAACACGTGTACGGTTTGCATCGCGGTCAGCTCTGTCTATGCCAAAATACTCTTGGAAGGCATTTTTATCTGCTTTAATGTTAACCAAGCCACGCATGTAGTACATGTAATCTAAATCTTTGTGGTTTGGGTTTAAACGAATAAAGCGGTCAATGGTCGCTAATGCTTGCTCTGTATTACCTGATTGGTAATGGGCATACACTAAATCCATTTGTACTTGCTTTGAGAAAGGGCCAAATGGGTAGCGTGAATCAATAGCGGTTAATAGCTCAATTGCTCGGGCGTATAAACCTGAGTCGAGTGTTTGTTTTGCATCTTCATACAAAGCGTGTGCAGATTTGTTAGGAACGCGTTGGATATCTTCTTGGTCAGGCGCAGAAGAACAGGCCCCTAAAGTAAGTACAGAAGCTGAAAAAACAATGGCGAATGCACGTTTCCCTATTTTATTTATCATTTTATTTGTTACCTTCGATGTCTTCGGCTAGGCCACGGCGGTAAAACCGAGTAAACTATGCGTATTATATTATGCTTTTATTAAAAGCGATTCTAACCCAGTCAGGCACAGCTTGCACTGGTAAATTGGGTAAAGTTACTAATGTCAGAACAAATTTCACTTCAAGCCGAGGTTCCTACCGAGTTAGGTGGTAAACGTCTAGACCAAGTATTAGCGCAATTGTTCCCTGATTATTCACGTTCACGTATAAAAACATGGATATTGGATGATAAAATCACCGTTGACGGTGAAATCTATAACACACCACGAGAAAAACTACTCGGTGGTGAAGTTGTAAATGTTGAAACCAGCATTGAAGCACCACGCGAATACGAAGCACAAGATATCAAATTAAACATTGTTTATGAAGATGATGATATTTTGGTTATCAACAAACCTATGGGCCTAGTCGTTCACCCAGGTGCAGGTAACCCAGATGGCACAGTGCTAAATGCATTGCTGCATCATTTTCCGGATATTATTAACGTACCGCGTGCTGGTATTGTGCACCGTCTAGATAAAGACACCACAGGCTTAATGGTGGTGGCTAAAACTATCCAGGCGCAAACACACTTAGTTAAAGCACTGCAAAAACGCGAAAACTTTACGCGTGAATACGAAGCTTTATGTAATGGTACTATGACCGCAGGTGGCATGGTTGAAAAGCCGATTGGCCGTCACCCAACGCAGCGTACACACATGGCAGTTCACGAAATGGGTAAGCCTGCCATTACACATTACCGTGTTGCTGAAAAATTCCGTGCTCATACACGTTTACGCCTTCGTCTAGAAACCGGCCGTACACACCAAATTCGTGTTCATATGGCGTAT
Organism: Pseudoalteromonas sp. UBA6610; assembly: GCF_002433295.1. Taxonomy (NCBI): domain Bacteria; kingdom Pseudomonadati; phylum Pseudomonadota; class Gammaproteobacteria; order Alteromonadales; family Pseudoalteromonadaceae; genus Pseudoalteromonas; species Pseudoalteromonas sp. UBA6610. The sequence continues at coordinate 12,986 of NZ_DJHW01000010.1, forward strand.
ATAAACCACCCGTTAATTGGTGATAGAGCCTACGGCGGCCGTCCGCGCCCACCTAAAGGTGCTACGCCAGAGCTGTTTGAAATGTTACGTACATTTAATCGCCAAGCCTTACACGCAGTAAAATTGAGTATTGCGCACCCTATTACGGGCGAAATGATGACCTGGCAAGCGCCTATTCCAGATGACATGGTGGCAATGACTCAGGTGCTTAGAGAAGATACCAAAGCTAACCCTAACATAGAGTATTAATGGTTTTTTTGTCAGCATCTTGGCCTAATTTAACCTCGGTAGGTACGCTCAGTACCACCCGAGAAGGCGGCGTGTCAAAGCCGCCTTTTAATAGCTTAAATTTAGGCCTACATGTTGATGATGATCCAGAGCACGTGCTAAAAAACCGTGCTTTGGTTGAGCAATCCCTGCCAAACCCGCCACTGTGGCTTAATCAAGTGCATAGCGCCGATGTGCTCTGTGTTGATGCAGATTTTAATTTTCAAACATTACACAGTGCTGATGCGTTGTATACCAAAGTTAAAAATCAGCCTCTTGCTATTATGAGTGCAGATTGCCTGCCTATTCTGTTTGCAAGTCATGATGGCCATGAAGTTGCAGCAGTGCATGGTGGTTGGCGCGGCCTTGAAAAAGGGATCATAAAAAATACGCTTGCCTGTTTTAGCGCGCCTAGTAAGCAAATATATGCGTGGCTTGGGCCTGCTATCGGTGCTGAGCAATTTGAAGTGGGCGCCGAGGTTGCTACGCGATTTATCGCAAAATCCCCGTTGTTTAAAGAGGCGTTTAAATTACAAAGTAATAATAAATACTTGTGCGATATTTACCTAATCGCTCGCATTGAGCTTGAGCAATTAGGCGTTATTAATATTAGCGGAGGCGATTATTGTACTGTTTCTCAGCCATCATTGTTTTTCTCTTATCGGCGAGAAGGTAAAACAGGGCGTATGGCAAGTTTGATCTGGCGCAAATAAAACACTATTTCCCCACAATATTCTTCTTAACACCTTGAACAATTCTATTAACATACCCATTTATTAAGCAATTAGTTTATTAAATAGGTAAACCCTCATGCGTTTAGATAGATTCACAAGTAAATTTCAATCTGCGCTTTCAGATGCTCAGTCGCTAGCATTAGGGCGCGATCATCAATTTATTGAACCCGTACATTTAATGTATGCGCTTTTACAGCAAAATGGCTCTAGCGTGCGCGCCTTGCTTGCACAAGCAGGCGTGAGTGCGGATGAGCTCAACACCAAGCTTTCTCAAGAAATAGAAAAGCTGTTTAAAGTCGAAGGAGTAGGGGGCGACGTACAGCTTTCTAATAATATGGCTTCGCTTATTAACTTATGTGATAAATATGCGCAAAAGCGAAAAGATAAGTATATTTCGAGCGAATTATTTGTATTAGCGGCCTGTGACGACAAAGGCCCTTTAGGTGATATTTTTAGAGCGCTAAATATCACTGCAACTAAAATAGAAAGTGCCATAAAAGCAATTCGCGGTGGCCAAAAGGTCGATGACCCTAACGCCGAAGAAACCCGACAAGCACTTGAAAAATACACCATTGATTTAACCGAGCGCGCAGAGCAAGGTAAGCTCGACCCCGTTATTGGGCGAGATGACGAAATTCGTCGCACGATTCAAGTTTTGCAGCGCCGTACTAAAAATAACCCCGTGCTTATTGGTGAGCCAGGGGTAGGTAAAACGGCCATTGCTGAGGGGTTAGCACAGCGCATTATAAATGGCGAAGTGCCAGAGGGCCTAAAAAGTAAGCGTGTTTTATCGCTAGATTTAGGCGCGCTGGTGGCGGGTGCTAAATATCGCGGTGAATTTGAAGAGCGTTTAAAATCGGTGCTCAACGAGCTGGCTAAAGAAGAAGGCCAAGTGATTTTATTTATTGATGAAATTCACACTATGGTGGGCGCAGGTAAAACCGACGGCGCTATGGATGCTGGCAATATGTTAAAGCCAGCGCTTGCTAGAGGAGAGCTACACTGTGTGGGCGCCACTACGCTTGATGAATACCGCCAATACATAGAAAAAGATGCCGCACTTGAGCGTCGTTTTCAAAAAGTATTGGTTGAAGAGCCCTCAGTTGAAGACACCATTGCCATTTTACGTGGCTTAAAAGAGCGCTACGAGTTACATCACTCGGTGGATATTACCGACCCGGCAATTGTCGCCGCTGCGCATTTATCTCACCGTTATATTAGTGACCGACAATTACCAGATAAAGCTATTGATTTAATTGACGAGGCTGGGTCGTCAATTCGTTTACAAATAGATTCAAAGCCTGAGTCTTTAGATAAGCTTGAGCGCCGTATTATTCAATTAAAACTTGAAGATAACGCTTTAGCTAAAGAAAAAGACGATGCAAGCCAAAAGCGGCGCAGCGAAATGCAGCAGCTCATCACCGACTTAGAAGCGCAATACCGAGAGCTTGATGAAGTATGGAATGCAGAAAAAGCCTCGTTACAAGGCACGCAAGTAATTAAAGCTGAGCTTGAACAAGCGCGCCTTGATTTAGAGGTTGCCCGTCGAGCAAGCGATTTACAGCGTATGTCGGAGCTGCAATACGGAAGAATTCCAGAGCTTGAGCGAAAACTTGATTTAGCCTCGCAAGCTGAAATGCAAGAAATGAGCTTACTAAAAAACCAAGTAGGCGAAGACGAAATTGCAGAAATACTTTCTCGTTGGACCGGGATCCCAGTATCGCGAATGCTGCAAGGTGAGCGAGAAAAACTGTTAAAAATGGAAGAGCAACTTCACAGTAAAGTGATAGGGCAGGACGAAGCAGTTGTTGCGGTCGCGAATGCGATACGACGCTCTCGTGCGGGGCTTGCCGATCCTAATCGACCAATAGGGTCATTTTTATTTTTAGGACCAACTGGGGTGGGTAAAACAGAGCTTACTAAAGCGCTTGCAGGTTTTATGTTTGATACAGAAGATGCCATGGTGCGTATCGACATGTCAGAGTTTATGGAAAAACACGCTGTAGCACGTTTAGTGGGCGCGCCTCCCGGTTATGTTGGTTATGAAGAAGGCGGTTATTTAACCGAAGCCGTTCGCCGTAAGCCTTATTCTGTAATTTTGCTTGATGAAATAGAAAAAGCGCATCCCGATGTATTTAATATTTTATTGCAAGTACTCGATGATGGCCGCCTTACTGATGGGCAAGGGCGTACGGTTGATTTTAAAAATACGGTTATTATTATGACCTCAAATTTAGGCTCAGATATTATTCAAGAGCAAGCGGGTACAAACGACTACGCAACGCTTAAGAGCAAAGTTATGAATGTGCTCGTTAATGAATTTAGGCCAGAATTTATAAACCGTATTGATGAAACCGTCGTATTTCATCCACTTGCCAATGAGCATATTAAAGAAATTGCCGATATTCAGCTTGTTAAATTGCGTGAGCGTTTAACAGAAATGGGCTATCTATTAGAGATCAGTGATGCGGCGCTTGAAAAAATTGCCTCTAGCGGGTTCGATCCTGTTTACGGTGCTCGGCCATTAAAACGAGCTATTCAGCAAACAATTGAAAACCCACTGGCTCAGCAGCTATTAGGGGGGGAGTATAACCCTGGCGATATTGTCGTGATAGATGCAAACGAGCAGGGCCTGATTTTTTCAAAACGCTAATACAGACGCACAATAAGCCGCCAAGCAGGCGGCTTATTGCCTTGCTTTATACTTTAAATGTATAAAGTAGGTTGTTTACTTTTTGAGAGCCGGCAACTAATTCTGCGGCATCTTTAGCAACGTCATAACTTAAAGCTAAGTTTTCGTTACTCACCTCCTTTATATTATCTACATTATTAGCAATATCATGGCTCACCATCTGCTGCTCCTCTGCAGCCGTCGATATACTGTTTGTAAGTAATGCTATTTCACTAATTTGATTGAATATACTATCGAGCTCCTGGTGTGTTTGCTCGGTTGTTTGTACGCAGCCCTCGGCTTGTAGTTTTGTACTTTGCATTACCTTTGACCAATTAACTAATGTATCTTGTATATCTTTAATCGAGCTGTGAATTTGCCCCGTAGCACTTTGCGTCCGAGAAGAAAGGGCACGTACTTCATCGGCAACTACGGCAAAACCACGGCCATGCTCGGCTGCTCTTGCGGCTTCTATTGCAGCATTAAGCGCTAGTAAATTGGTTTGCTCTGCAATACCTTCTATCTCATTCATTACTTGGCCTATTTTATCTGCTTCCTGCGCGAGGTTATTAGCCGTATTGGCTGCATGATCTACGTGAGTTGCCAGCTCAGATACCATTTTTTTGTTATCAGCAATATGTTGTTTTATATCCGCGCAGCTGTGCTGAGTAGAATTAACTTTGTCGGCGGTAGTTGTTGTACTATTCGAAATCTCACCAATAGTGGCGGTCATTTGCGCCATAGCAGTGGCGATTTGTGTAAGCTGTGTGCTTTGCGCCTCGATGCCTTTTTCGGTGAGCGTCGATTTATCATCTAGGTTTTCAGCAATGTTATTAAAGGCATAGGTAGCATCTTTTACGCGCCCCAATACAGTTCTGAGCTTAGCAAGTAACATTTGCTCTTTATAGTCACTCACACTTAGCGGTGAGTTATCGCAAAAAACATAGCGCGAGATAGAGTCAGAATGCTGTTTATAGGTGTTTAATTTAGCAGGGGTTGCCACAAGCTCTTGATAATTTAAGGCCAAAATAAGCACGCAAATTAATACGTTGATAACCGCTGCTATGGTTGAAAAGGCAAACCCACTCATTATTAGCCAGCTAAATACAATGGTTAACGTAAGCATTTGGCGCAAGTGTGTGCGTTCTTTAAAATTAAAAGCGGCTTTACCGCTATGTAATTTTTCGTATAGTTTATGGGCTGTTAAAACATGTTTTTTATCTGGTTTTGTACGTACAGATTGATAGCCAACTAACTGATCACCTTCAAAAATAGGGGTTACAAATGCATCAACCCAGTAATAGCGCCCATCTTTACATCTATTTTTTACTATGGCGCGCCATGAGTGGCCGCTTTTTAGCGTACTCCACATTTCTTTAAATGCTGCTTTGGGCATATCTGGGTGGCGCACAATATTATGATTTTTACCAACGAGCTCTTGGGCACTAAACCCTGCTACATCGCAAAATGCCTTATTTGCATACGTAATGACTCCTCGTAAATCGGTCGTGGATACCAATTGCTGAGCATCACTAAAGTGAACCTCTTCATTTATTAAGCTTTGATTATGACGCATGTTAGTTTTAACCATCCTTTTTAATTAACTTGTCATTGTATTGGGTAAACAAAAGGAGGTGAAGTAAAGGCGCTGCGCTAAATAAAATTGTCATCAAAATTGCGACTTTTTATGATCTATATCAAATACTGCGTTTAAAATGTTAAAGCTTATGAATTGAAATCTATTAATTCAGGGTCTTTATGTTTGGGGCGTGAGGGTTTTTGGTGGCTGAATTTACAGCAGTGTGTTTGGTTTTTAGGCAAGGGGTAAGAGCAGGAAGCGAAAGCTTTGTTCGGTTTTTACTTATTCTTACATGGATGTAAGTCATAAGAATAACGCAGGGCAGTTATCGAGCCCATTAGGTTACAAATATCGCGCTGCGATTGAATCGCCCTTAGTTCAAACAAATTTCAATTCACAAAGGCCAACACGCCCTAGCAAAGCGATTGTATATTAGCGTGAGCAGTGGCAAGATTAGCTTGCTGGTTGATGCTTATTGTATCAAGCGCATGCTCAACAGGGTAAATAGCTAAAAATTTTGAAAAATTATATTGTTCTTAACAATTTAATCTTGAGTATGGGCAATTAGCCCCCATAACCCTAAGATTAAGCCACGTGGCCGAGGAAGCATTTTTTGACTATACATGATTTATCTAGCGCGCTAAACGCGTTATCAGCAACACCGCATCAGCACGCAATTAAAGGGATCAAACGTGGTATTGAGCGAGAGTCGTTGCGTATTAAAGGTAATGGAGCCATTTCCACTTTAGGACATCCTAAAGGCGTAGGTAGTGCATTAACAAACGGACATATTACTACCGACTTTTCAGAGTCACTACTTGAATTTATTACCCCTGTTAGTGAATCAGCGACAGAAACCTTAGCGCAACTAAAAGACCTGCAAAAGTTTACACTTGAGCACATGGGTGATGAGCTTTTATGGCCCATCAGTATGCCATGCTTTATTGAAGATCAAGATGACATCGTACTGGCCCAATTTGGTAACTCAAATACTGCGCGTATGAAAACCCTATACCGTGAAGGATTAAAAAACCGTTACGGTAGTATGATGCAAGCGATTGCGGGTGTTCATTTTAATATTTCTTTTCCAGAAACACTTTGGCAATCTTTACACACCTTAAAGCAAAGTGAGCAAAGCCTAGAAGCATTTATTTCGGATGGTTATTTAGCGCTTATTCGTAATTTCAAACGCGAGCTTTGGTTAATTAGTTACTTGTTTGGTGCCTCACCTGCATTATGTAATTCTTTTTTACAAGGGCGCAAAACTGACCTACCGTTTAAAAAGCTAGGTAAAGGCACACTTTATTTAGAAGTAGGAACCGCGCTACGCTTGGGTGATTTAGGTTACACCAACAGTGCGCAATCTTCATTACGCGTAATGTATAACTCGCTTGATGAGTACGTTGCGGGACTTAAAAAAGCAATCAACACGCCTTCTGACTTATACGGCGATATTGATGACTACACCACAGCAACACCTAGGCAGCTTAATAAAAATATTCTTCAAATCGAAAACGAATTTTATTCGCCCATCCGCCCTAAACGTAATGCTAAAAGTGGTGAAAAACCAACGGATGCATTATTAAGAGCAGGCATTGAATATGTTGAAATTAGAGCGCTGGATGTAAACCCGTTTAGTGAAACCGGCATTGATATAGAGCAAATTCATTTTTTAGATGTGTTTTTAACGTATTGTTTGTTAAAAGACTCTCCAGAAATGCAGTGGAAAGAGCAAGCCCGCAGCACTGAGAATTTAGATACAGTGGTTAATCAGGGGCGTCAGTTAGGTGTTATGCTTAACGACAACAACCAACAGCGTACGTTACAAAGTTGGGGGAGAGAAATTTTTGACCAACTAAGTGAAGTCGCTGAGCATATGGATAAGGCGTATGGAGTAACCTATTACAGCGAAACCATCGCACAAATGGCTACTTGGGTTGATAACCCAGCGCTGACTTTTTCAGGGCGTTATGTGCGCGAGCTAGAAAGTGCGGGTATAGATAACGGTTTATTTGCTATTCAATTGGCTAATAAATATAAGCAAAGCCATGCGCAAGCCAACTACAATGTGTTTTCTAAAGAATGGCTAGAGCAACAAGTTGTTCTCTCGGATAAAGCGCGAGAAGAAATAGAGCGCGCCGACACGCTAAGCTTTACTGATTTTTTAGATGAATATTTTAATGCCAAAGCACCCGCTTAAGTTTTTTTAAGCAAAAAAAACGCAGCCCAAGGTGGCTGCGTAAATATTCTTCAGGGATGAAACAATGCTATACTGCTGCATTCATATACTCAGACCCACGCTTTTTTAAAAAGTTCAGTGAGATCTTATAAAAATGAAAAAAAATGCAATTATTTTATCTTTTGCCCTCTCTTTAGCTGGGTGTGCCACTGCGCCGCCAAAGCAACCTAATGATCTTTGTAAAATTTTTGAAGAAAAGTCAGACTGGTACTTTGATGCAAAAGATGCACAAGAAAAATGGGGCTCACCTAAACATGTTCTTATGAGCATGATGTACCAAGAAAGTTCGTTTCGTCATGATGCCGCACCACCCATGGAGTATTTTTTATGGATAATTCCAACTGGGCGTGCCAGTGATGCTTACGGGTACTCACAAGCAAAAACTCCAACTTGGTCTGACTATATTCGTGAAACGGGTAACAGTGGGGCTGATAGAGATGATTTTGACGATGCAATCGACTTTATGGCATGGTTTGTTTATAAAACACATAAAGTAAATGGTATCTCTAAATGGGATGCTTATGCCCAATACTTAAATTATCACGAAGGGTGGGGCGGTTATAAACGCGGTACCTATAAAAAGAAAAAGTGGCTAATGAGTGTGGCTAATAAAGTAAAACACCGCGCAAGTCGTTATGGTGCGCAGCTTAAACGTTGTGAAGAGGAGCTTGATAAAGGCTGGTTTGAGCGACTGCTTTTTGGCTAACTACATACCTTAAAAGCAAAAAAAGGAGCCATGGCTCCTTTTTTTAATGCATTATTTAAACTTACAACTTACGTTGATTTGGCTTAATTTTTACCTGTTTGATCATATTCTCTTTTACCTCTAACACCTCAACAGGGTAGCCGGCTATTTTAAGGCTTAAATTAGCATCTGGAATATCTTCTAGGTATTCCACAATTAAACCGCTGAGTGTTTTAGGGCCATCAAGAGGAAACTCCCAGCCCATCTCTTTGTTTAAGTCGCGCACGTTAGCGCCGCCATCAACAAGGTAAGAGCCATCGCTTTGTGTGGTCACTTCTTCACTTGGCGTACGTGTTTGCGTGGTAGTAAAATCGCCAACCACTTCTTCAAGAATATCCTCAAGGGTTACGAGACCTTGTATGTCGCCATATTCATCAACCACTATACCAATACGCTCTTTTGATTGCTGGAACTTTAATAGCTGGGTATTTAGGGACGTCCCCTCAGGAATAAAGTAAATCTCACGTACAGCACGCAATAATGACGGTTTATCAAATTGCTCTTTGGTTAAAAGACGAAGAGCGTCACGCGAATGGATAAAACCTACCGCGTCATCAATATTGTCGCGATAAAGTAATACACGGGTGTGCTGAGCATGAGTTAATTGGCGGCTAATGAGCTTCCAATCGTCGTTAATATCAATCGCCACTATTTCGTTACGAGGGATCATAATATCTTCAACGGTCACTTGCTCTAAGTCTAAAATAGAAGTCAGCATGCTTTGGTGACGAGCTGGCAGTAATGCGCCTGACTCATTCACCACTGTTTTAAGCTCTTCTTTACTCATGCTGTGCTCATCTATTTGTGCTGAGCTGATACCAAATAGACGTAAAATACCGTTGGTCATCCAGTTAACAACAACCACAAATGGGAATAGTATTTTGAGTAACCCTTTTAGAATAATAGAGCTTGGAAAGGCTACTTTTTCAGGGTACAACGCAGCAAGCGTTTTAGGGGTTACTTCTGCAAATATTAGTACCACTAGCGTTAACACACCGGTTGCAATACCAATACCTAAATCACCGTATAAACGAATACCAATAATAGTAGCCACCTGGGCAGCAGCGATATTTACAAGGTTGTTACCAATTAATATTAGGCCTATGAGTCTATCAGGACGGCTAAGTAATTTACTGACTCGTTTAGCTGCGCGATGTTCCTCTTTTGCAAGGTGGCGCAAGCGTATACGATTAATTGACATGATCCCGGTTTCTGATCCCGAGAAATAAGCAGAAAAAAGCACCAATAAACCTAAAATGATAAACAAGGTACTTGTCGATATGTCGTCCAACGATGGATCCTTTTTTTATAAACCAATGCGTATTAAGCTAGAGTGAGTTGACAGAGTCAAGTTAAAACTTATTTAACACCACTTCTTGTATAAAACGGCTGCCAAAATAAGCAAGTGTGAGGATAAATGCAGCGACCATGATGGTAATAACCACAGGTTTACCACGCCAGCCTTTTTTCATGTGCCCAAGCGCAACAGTGACAAAAATAACCCATGCGACAAGCGATAAAATGGTTTTATGGATAAATTCTTTTGCAAACATCCCATCTAAAAACACAAACCCTGTTAATAAGGCAAAGGTAAGTAACACCGTACCTAAGTTTAATAGTTGATAGAGCTGACGTTCTACCACCATTAATGGTGGCAAATGGCTATGCACAATTGCTAAATCTTTACGTTTTAAGCGTTTATCAATAAAGTAAAACTGCACGCCGTATAAAGTGGCAATAATTAACACGCAATATGCTAACAGTGATAGCGATATATGTGTGATAAGGCCTATTTCAATATTAAAGCTTTGTAATAAAATATGGTGCGGTATAAACAAACTTGCAATGGTAAGTAGGGCTGCAAAGCCATAGACAACCGGTAACAGCAATGTAGCAGGGAACTTTAACGACACCGCAGTCACCGACACCACAATAACCCAGCAGGTCAGCAGTGCAACATTAACAATGCTTAAATCTTGCCCGTCGGAGCGAAACACCGAATTAACCAACAGCAGCATATGCGCTAGTATAGCCACGGTACTTAAAATAACCGTTACCTTTTGGCTAGGACCTTGTTGATGAAACAGGCGTGTTAACACGTGAGACGTTGCTAACACATA
>NZ_DJHW01000010.1:23682-25558 GCF_002433295.1 Pseudoalteromonas sp. UBA6610
GGCAATAATAGTTAAACTAATAATTAGCATTGTGCTTGGGCCACTTATAATGAGAGTCAAATAATTCTTGTTGTTATAAGCACATTGTATTTTATAGCAAAGCAATTGCATAGACCTAAAAAAAGAAACTCAATAAGCTGTGCTTCAATACTGTATTGTGCGCCACCATTTACGGTATACTGTTTTTAATTGAAATTTAATACTATTGCTCCCATCTAATAAGTAAAATGCAAATAAGCGTGAGCTTATTGGGTCAATATAAACGTCTTATCGGAACCGTTACATGTTTGAGAACCTCCAAGAACGATTAGGTAAAACCTTAAAAAATATTAGTGGCCGCGGCCGTTTAACAGAAGACAACATTAAAGACACGCTACGTGAAGTACGTATGGCGTTTTTAGAAGCTGACGTTGCGCTGCCTGTTGTTCGCGAGTTTGTAAAGCAAGTTAAAGAACGTGCCGTAGGTGTTGAAGTAACTAAAAGCTTAAGCCCTGGCCAAGTATTTATAAAAATAGTGCGCGAAGAGCTTGAAAAAGCGATGGGTGAAGCCAACGAAGAGCTTAGCCTAAATGCACAGCCGCCAGCCGTTGTTATGATGGCTGGTTTACAAGGTGCGGGTAAAACAACCAGTGTTGGTAAGCTTGCTAAGTTTTTAAAAGAGCGTAAGAAAAAGTCAGTGCTAGTTGTTAGTGCCGATGTATACCGTCCGGCGGCTATTAAACAGCTTGAAACACTTGCCAGCGAAGTGGACGTGGATTTTTTCCCAAGTGATATTTCGCAAAAACCAGTAGATATCGCCACCGCTGCTATTTCTCATGCTAAAAAGAAATTTATAGACGTTGTTTTAGTTGATACCGCCGGCCGTTTGCACGTAGATAACGAAATGATGGGCGAAATTAAAGACCTTCATAAAGCAATCAACCCAATCGAAACATTATTTGTGGTTGATGCAATGACGGGTCAAGATGCGGCGAATACCGCTAAAGCATTTGATGAAGCGTTACCTTTAACCGGTGTTATTTTAACTAAAACAGATGGTGATGCACGCGGTGGTGCTGCTTTATCTATTCGTCATATTACCGGCAAGCCAATTAAATTTATGGGTGTGGGTGAGCGTACAGATGCACTAGAGCCGTTCCATCCCGATCGTATCGCATCGCGTATTTTAGGCATGGGGGATGTACTTTCATTAATCGAAGAAGTCGAAATGAAAGTCGATAAGGAAAAAGCAGCTAAAGTCGCTGAAAAAGTATTTAAAGGCAACGGCTTTACCCTTGATGATTTTGCAGAGCAATTAAAGCAAATGAAAAATATGGGTGGCATGATGTCGATGCTAGATAAGCTGCCTGGTATGCAAAACTTACCTGATGCTGTAAAAGGCCAAATGGGCGACAAAACCTTCATTCAAATGGAAGCAATCATCAGCTCTATGACCAAACAAGAGCGTGCGCGCCCTGAGATTATTAAAGGCTCTCGTAAAAAGCGTATAGCCGCAGGCTCTGGTACACAGGTACAAGAGATAAATAAACTGTTAAAACAGTTTACGCAAATGCAAAAAATGATGAAAAAAATGAAAGGTAAAGGCGGCATGCAAAAAATGATGCGCGGCATGAAAGGCATGTTACCACCTGGAATGATGGGTGGCGGTGGCCCTAAATTTTAATGTAGCGCTTAAATAGCCGCTATATAATGTATAACAAAAGGGCTAATTGGCCCTTTTTTGTTGAATAAATTATGCGCGTGGTGCATGATAATCTATTAATTGTGGCTCAGATCACAGTTTAACCTACTAAAGTGGCTTTTTGCTTCACTTCTTACTTGCATTGTTGCTAAAAACTCGTACAATTCCCCAGCTCCCCATACTGGGGAGTAAATC
>NZ_DJHW01000019.1:0-5702 GCF_002433295.1 Pseudoalteromonas sp. UBA6610
CTCGGTTTTTACTTAGCCCACTAGGTTACAAACCTCGCGCCGCGATTAAATCGCCCCTAGATTGAACAAATTTCAATCCGTAAAGTTCAACACGCCCTAACCTAAATAGCGCTTGGCTTTATTTTCTTTTACGTTTTGTAAATCTACCAGTACTAACCCATCAATACAGTTGTTAAAGTCGGGGTCGATACTAAAGCTTAAAAACTTTACGCCGCCAGGCTTGCACAGCTCAGTATATTGCTTAAATAGTGTAGGAACTTGTGCCCCCATATTGGCCAGTACATGTTTTAATTCTACAAAGTCTTCTTTTACATCGTTGCCACTAAAAACAGTTTTACACTGAGTGAGTTGTTGCTCGCTTAATTTAAACTCGTTATTGGGGGTGGCGAGGTGTTGCTCTGATTTATAATAATGTTGATAGTAATGCACGAGCATGGCTTTTGCCTGTTCAGGCAAGGCGTTAGAAACGCTCACCGCGCCAAATAAGTAACGATATTGCGGGTAGTTTTTAATAAATGCGCCAATACCGTACCATAAGTAGTCTAAGCTTTTACGCCCCCAATATTTAGGTTGCACAAAGCTGCGGCCAAGTTCTATACCTTGCTCTAAATACGGTTTCATTGCTTGTGTGTAACTAAATAAACTATCGGTGTATAAGCCTTCTCGGCCATGTTTCTCTATTATTTCCTTTGCACAAGCAAGGCGATATGCACCCACTAATTCTAGCTGCGTAGGATCCCATAGCACTAAGTGTTGATAGTCCATATCATATTTGTCGATGTCGCGGCGTTTTCCGCTGCCTTCACCTACCGCTCTAAAGGCAATTTCTCTCAGTCGTCCAAGCTCTCTAAACACTGGTGAGCTGCCAGTGTACTGGTATAAATGAATATGCATGCCATCCTGTGTTTTGCCTAATAACTGACAACTCTCTATGGCTTTTTTAAGCTCTTTGCGGCACTCAGGTATTGCAATAGGGGTTTGGGTTTTAAGGGGAAGGGGCTTTTTAGTGGTAAGGCGATAAAGTTGCTTGCGAATGAGATTAACGATTTCTTTATCTTTTAAGTTTTCGATTAAATATGACTCAGGCGGAATGGAAGCACCAATTTCAAATTCTAATGACTTTTGTCGCTGCTTAAACATTTCTTTTACTAATAATAAGCTCGCAAGTGGTTTGTAAATCATTGAGGTGCCATAAAAAAGCGGGCTGTTTTTGGCCTTTATATAAATAGGTAAAATAGGGCTGTTTGCTTTTTTAGCCATGCGTAAAAAGCCACTGTTCCACTTGCAATCTTTTATACCGGTAGGGCTTAAACGCGAGACCTCTCCCGCAGGGAAAATAAGTAACGCACCTTCATCTTTTAAGTGTTTTTGTATATTACTTAATTCTTGTTTTTTACTGGTTCCCGATAAATTATCTACTGGCAACAGCAATGAATGCATAGGGGTGACCGACATTAGCATGCGATTGGCAACCACTTTTAAATCTTGCCTAACGCTGGAAAGTACTTTTATCAGCGCAAGTGCGTCGAGCGAGCCAATGGGATGGTTAGCCACAATAACTAACTTACCTTCGCTGGGTATGTTTTCAATTTGTTTTGGTTTATAGCGGGTATCAAAGTCAAGCTCATCAAGCACTTGTTCAACAAACTCTAGCCCTTGTAAATGGGGGTAAGCATCGCCAAAGGCGACAAATTCTTGTTCATGTAATAAGTAGCCAAGCCCCTTTTTAACTAAACCTTTTACTTTAGGGGAGTTCTCTAATTGTGGTAAGTTTGCTGCTATTACTTTATCAACGCTTATCATATTAACCTCATTTACAATTTGGCCTATTCGCCATCCTGTTTAGAGTAAAAAAAGGGTGTGACATTTACTTTGCAGTTGTGTGACTTTTTAAAGAGCACATAACGAGCTGCTCAGTTGTTTATTAGTGTAGATAAAATTTATTCAATAAAATTAGGAGCTTCTATGTCGGTATTAGTAGCCATTACCGGGCGAGATAATACAAAGCTAATTGCAAAGCTAAAAGAGCTATTACCCAATGAAGAAATAATCCAATGGCCAGAGTGTCAAAAGCTCAACAATGTAGAGTTTGTATTAGCCTGGAATGCACCAGATGATTTGTGGCAGCAATTACCAAATTTAAATGCGGTGTCATCGTTTGGGGCGGGTGTAGATAGTATTAATATGTCTTTATTGCCTGAAGAGGTAGACGTTGTTCGCATTGTTGATACTGAGCTTGCTCAAGATATGGCAGAGTACGTGCTAGGCCATGTACTTGCGCACAAGCTGCGTTTAAAAGAGTATTTTGTTAAGCAATCACAATGCAATTATAAACCTAAGCGCGCATATAAATATAATCACGTGGGTATTTTAGGCTTTGGTGAGCTAGGTAAAGCGTGCGCCAAAAAACTAACCCTGAATGGCTTTACGGTAAGCGCTTGGTCAAAAACTGAAAAAAGCGATGAGCAGGTGCATCTATATTCTCAGCAGCAAGGCCTTAATGAAATGCTGCCCACAATTGACTACTTGGTATGCCTACTGCCGCTAACAAAAGATACTAAGGGTATTATTAATGCCGATTTATTAGCTAAGTTACCGGCCCATGCCTGTGTAATTAACGTTGCCAGAGGAGAGCACCTAGTAGAGCAAGATTTAATAAACGCACTTAACAGTGAAATGTTAAGGGCTGCCACGCTCGATGTATTTACCCAAGAGCCGCTACCGCACGACCACCCATTTTGGCGTAACGCTAAAATAACGATTACACCACACTGCGCCGCGTTATCTGATTTAAATAGCGTAACAGCGCAAATTGCAGAAAATATTAATCGCCTAAAAAGCGGCCTTACATTAAATAATCGGGTTAATAGAACAAAAGGTTATTAATAGATAGCAAAACAGTTTAACAAACAGCTTGTTAACATTTGTAATTTTAATTATTGTGAAGTTTAGTCACTAAAATAAAAATAATAAGAGTAACGTATGAAATCAAGTCAAGGCGGAGTAAAACTAAGTTTAGTAGTGGTTTCTATTATAGTGCTAGGCGTGTCTGCTTGGTTTAACCAAGCGAGTGCCGATCAAGTGCCACAAAGCAAAACTTCACAAAGTGAATAGGCGTATTTGTAGGCACATTATAAAAAAGGGGGCTCTGTTAATTTGTTTTTGGCTTAATAAAGCCAGATAATTAAAGAGAACCCACCTTTCATTAGGTCATTTAATTACTAAAGTGCGCTTCGTTACTGGTATTTAGTAAAATAAGTTAATTAGTACCGTTTAGCATGGATCTCTCGGTTTTCATGCTTTTTCTCATCACTTTTTTTAAGCAACACATACGTTGCGCCACTGCCACCATGGTGCTTTAAAGCGGTATGATACGCTAATACCGCGGGTAGAGCCTGTAGCCACTTATTAACATAGCTCTTTAGTATACCGGGCTTAGCTTTATTTTTTATACCAATGCCATGGCGAACTAGTACAACGCGAATGTTTCGCTGGTGGCAATCAGTAATAAAGTTAAATAATGTTGTGCGTGCGTTTTTAAGTAATTGGCCATGCAAATCTAATGTGGCATCAACTTGGTATTTAGCTAAGCGTAAGTTTTTAAATACTGCGCTTTGTACGCCATCTTTTTTAAAACTGAGTAATGCATGTGGGTCTAAAAGCTCTACATGCTCAGATTGTAAGTAATTTTCGTCATTCGCAAGGCTAAGCTCGGCAGCTTTGCGTTTTTCTTGTTGGGCAAGGGTGGCACTGGGATTACTTGCAAGGGGAGTTACAGTATCGTGGTTTATAGGTTTTACATCTTCCATAGAAGATAAAAATAAATCGAAATCAGATAAAGACATAGTAAGACCTAAATGAGGATTAATACGAGATAAATTTTATCTTAGTTCAATCTGTTCCCCAAGCCTTTTAATTTTTCAAATAAAAAAGCCCAGCAAGGCTGGGCTATAAAATATTCTAAGGGGAAATGTTAACTCTGCGTTACATTAAATTGTCCAAACGTATATACTTTGAACAAGTAAAATGTATTGATCAACACTAAACTCATATTCGAAATAACACTCGACGACATTAAATCCAAGCTAAAAGACAAAAATAACAGACCACATGCACTAATCGCTGCAACACGCAGTATTGTTATGTGGTTAATAAAGAATGCACCTAAACCTAGTGCAAGTAATACAGTGTTTAAAAGCCAATCTAGCTCGTTTAGCATGGTCGTTTCAATAGTTCAGTTGTTGAAAAAAGGAGCGCCATTATGTTGATCTTTTGCACACCTTTCAACCAAGTAATTTTAAATTTTCAGATTAGTTTTTTTAATGCTAAATATAGCTAGCAAGTGCAGCAAAAAAGCCATTATTTTTTATTAGTTGGTACTTTTGACAGCTTTGCGGCGCCTTCATATCTGCGCATAAATAAAGGGCATTGCGCTTCTCGTCTAGCTGCGGGTGTAAGTTTGAATCAAGTAATGTACGGCCATACCCAAAGATCCCAGGCCAATAAATACTTTCGCTCACTAACCCTAATTTTTTATAGGTGAGCAAAGTTGGTTTTGGAAAAATAATGGCTACAGCAAAAATGATAGCCAGCGTAATAAGTAACCCTGTTTTAGACTTTACAGGCTGCTCCGCTGGGGTTGATGTTGGGTTAGCTGAAGATTGCGGTGCTGTTTGCGGCCTATTGCGGGGCTTTTTTACAGGGGTTTTTCTTTTTTGTGGTGTTTTACCAAGCAATGATTGTTTTTTTGTGTTGTTTGACATAAAGCAAATCTGGCCTTTTGAGCGTAGGTCTCTATAATAAAATGATTAAATATCTAGTTATATAATAACTTATACAATGCTTTTAGCCTACGAGGAAGATACATGGATACGCAGCTATCAATTTTAATAGTAGATGATGTTAGCACAGTGCGTAGTTTTTTGAGCCAAACGCTCATGCACTTAGGAATAGAAAACGTTAAAGAGGCTTCAACGGCTAAACAATGCATTAGCGAATGCCAAGCAGCTAATTACAATATGATTTTTTTAGATATTGAACTGCCTGACGGCGATGGTAAAGAGTTAATCGCGCAAATTAATGATATTAACCCTGAAACTAATGTGGTGATGGTGTCGGCCCATTCAGCAGTCGAAAATGTTAAAGAAGCCATCGATAAAGGTGCTAAAGGATTTGTGGTTAAGCCATTTACGCCTAAAAAAATTGCGGCCATGTTGAAAAAGTTTTATCCCGATTTGGAAAACGTTTAACCAGCTTTAATAGTAATGCGTTAAATTAGCTTAAAGTTTAGCGGATTGCTAAATACCAAATTTTAGATATAAAAAAACCGGCCTAAGCCGGTTTTTTAATCATAAAACAAATTATAGCGCTTTAATTTTAGCTGCTAAACGGCTCTTATGACGAGCTGCTTTGTTTTTATGAATTAGACCCTTAGTTGCGTAACGGTCTAGGATAGGTGTAGCAACAGAGAAAGCTTGCTGTGCAGCTTCTTTATCGCCAGCTTCAATAGCAGCGGTTACTTTTTTGAAGTAAGTACGCATCATTGAACGACGGCTTGCGTTGTGCTGACGGTTTTTTTCGCTAGTGATAGCGCGTTTTTTTGCAGACTTGATGTTAGCCAAGGTTTGCTCCTAACAATCTTAAATAAAGCTTAAATTAAAGGCCGTGGAATATGCCTGTTTTTATCATGAATGTCAATTTAA
>NZ_DJHW01000080.1:0-37272 GCF_002433295.1 Pseudoalteromonas sp. UBA6610
AATCCAGCTCCCTCCACCACTTCTTATCTTCAGTATCCTTTTCTATACCTTTTTCATCACTATTTAAAACTTCATTTTTAGACTAATTATCAAATACCCACTGTAATGTTGCTCCGTGGTTTTTAAGCCATGCTGATGCAGATTTATAATCGGGATAAAAGTTAGCTACGTGCTTCCAAAAAGCGCTGCTGTGGTTCAAATACTTTAAATGAGCCAATTCGTGCACAATAACATAATCAATTATATGATGAGGCGCCCCAACAAGGTTAAGGCTAAAGGTTAGCTCTCGCCGAGAATTACAACTCCCCCACTTACGTTTATAACTTCCAATCGTCAATTTAGTCGGTAATGCTTCTGACATCTGTTGGCAATAATAAGCTAAACGCATTTCAATGTAGTTTGTTAGCGTTTCTTCAAGGGCAAGGCAAAGTAACTGCTTGCGTTTTTCAGGCTGTTTTTTTACTCGATTAGAAGTGTAAATAGTAAATACGCTATCGGATTGCTGAACATGCGAGCGTGTCCCTTTTGCAAAAGTAATGGTATATGGCTTAGCAAAAACCATTATTTGCTGGTTTTTAAACGGGTGTTGTTGAGTATCAATGGCGTTAAGTTGTTTGTGCAATTGCGCAGTTACCCACTCATTTTTACTAAACAGCCATTGTTCTATTTGTAGTTTTGGCACGTGTGTAGGCGCATAAACAGTAACTAATTTTTGGCTAACTTTTATTGCCACTGTTTTACGCCTTGCACTGCGTTTTAGCTGATACTCAAACAAGGTGTATGCTCTAAATATAAATAAAAGCGTATTATAAAGCCTTATTTAATCAATGCAGTTATTTAGCGATAAATAAATGGGCTCAGTGTTTATTATTATTTTTATTTACGCAAAATCACGTCTTATTAATAAAGTACGCTACGCATGTTAATACTTTAATGCTAAAAAGTAACCTCGCTGATTTATAATATAAATTATTAGATTAACAGTTTATTTATAAAATAAATCTATTAAACTAGTTCAATAAAGATACTAATTTGAGCCACTATGCTGTCTGCATTTTTTATAACCGACCACGATCCGAGCCTCATTATCAACGGTGCATATAACCCTATACTGGTTAGTTTATCGGTCATTACCGCTATTTTTGCTGCCTTTTTTACGATCTGGTTGGTTGATGTAGCAAAGCAAACGCAATTCGAAAGCTATAAACGCTTAGCCAATGTGACCGGTGCCACTGTTTTATCGGCCGGTATTTGGAGTATGCATTTTATAGGTATGCTGGCCTTTTCGTTATGCACAAACATTAGCTATGATCCACTCATTACCATGTTGTCTTTTTTACCGGCGTTTATTTCATGTCAGTACGCTTTTTCGATTTTAGTAAAATCGCAAGGGTCATATAAAAACCTTATTATTTGCTCTATTTTACTAGGCTCAGGCATTGGTACAATGCACTACAGCGGTATGGCAGCAATGGAGCTGGCCCCGTTACTACGTTACGATGCAATCATATTTGCTTTATCAATTGTGGTCGCTGTTGGTTTATCGTTTATAGCACTTTTTACGCGTTATCATTTAACGCGTTTGCTACCTAATTTATCACAACTGCAAGCGCGCGCTATTACCGCTGTTATTTTAGGCTCAGCGGTGGCTGGTATGCACTATATGGGTATGGCTGCTACCCGCTTTGTTGCAACCTCTCCGCTTTTACCCGATTACGAAGAGTCAACCACTGAGCTTGCTTTTGTGGCTATTGCCGTAGCTACCGCGACCGTTGCTATAACCTGTGTCATTGCAGTTATAAATGGCATGGTTAGATACCGCTTACTGCTTGAGGAAAAATCGGCGGATGAATCTCGACTAAATGCTATTTTAGGCACTGCTATTGATGGCATTGTGACTATAGATCACACCGGCATTATTTTGAGTTTTAACGAAGCTGCCAGCAAGATTTTTGGTTGGCGAGAAAACGAAGTCCAAGGTCATAATGTAAAAATGCTGATGGCCGATGAAATCGCTCGCCACCATGATGGCTATTTGTCTCACGCCAAAAATGTAGATCTAGGAAAAGTAATTGGTATAAATAGGGATGTGTCTGCCAAACACAAAGATGGCCACCTTTTTCCTATTCGCTTAGGTATAGGGGAAGTTAATCAGCCAGGCCATATGCCGTTATATGTTGGCTTTATCACCGATTTAACCGAACAACGCGCTATGCAGCAAAGTCTTATTGAAAAAGAGCAAAAGTACCGCTCTTTAATGGATAATATGCCTGGCGCTGCTTTTCGCTGTAAGTACGACGAAAACTGGAGCATGTTATTTATCAGCCCAACAGTGGCTGAACTAACAGGCTACACGCCAGAAGAGTTCACAGAAAGCTGCATTGAACTTAACGACCTTATTTTGAAAACAGATCAGCCAACGGTAAACGAAGCCGTAGCTCAAGCCATGACTTCAAGTTTAAAGTACTCGGTAGAGTATCGTATTCGCCACCGTAACGGCAAAGTTGCCTGGGTATTAGACAAAGGCAGTATTACCCTTGATAAAGATAATAACCCGCAGTGGATAGATGGGGTATTGGTGGATATTACCGAGCAAAAAGAATACGAAGACAAACTTGAACAGGCAAAATTGCAAGCTGAAGAAGCAGCGCACGCTAAGCAATCTTTTATGGCTAATATGAGCCATGAGATCCGCACGCCGATGAATTCTATTATTGGTTTTAGCGACCTACTGATGGACACTCCGTTAAACCAAGAACAGCAAAAACACTTGGTTACAGTTAATAATGCGGCGCGTTCATTATTAAGGTTACTTAACGAAGTGCTTGATACCGCAAAGCTTGAGCGCGGAAAGCTAACTATTGAACCCGTTCACTTTAGCTTAAAACAAGTACTCGATAGCATTATTTCGACATTTTGGCTTGAAGCAAAAAAGAAAGACTTGCGTTTAAAGTTGAATATTAAAGACTCTGTTGCCACAACTTACTATGGCGACCCAGATAGGTTAAGGCAAATTTTAACTAACCTCATCGGTAACGCCATTAAATTTACCGAGCAAGGTTCGGTTGAGCTCACTGTAAGTACTACGCAAACCGATCAGCTCTTTTTTGAAGTCCAAGATACCGGTATAGGTATTGCCAAAGACCGCGTTAAAGCTATATTTCAGCCGTTTGTTCAGGCCGATGGCACCACTACTCGTCGCTTTGGCGGTACAGGCCTTGGAACAACCATTAGTAAACAATTAGTAGAGCTGATGGGCGGCACCATAAATCTAGTCAGTGAAGAAAACAAAGGCACCTGCTTTTACTTCTCTTTACCGCTTATACAAGGCGATGCAGAAAAAATAGACCATTTCGATGGCCTGCACACTCAATTACCATCGCTAAGGGTACTTGTGGTGGATGATATTGAGCAAAACACCGAGCTGCTTTCGTTATTACTTTCTAAAGATCAACATTTGGTAAGCAAAGCAAGCAACGGTTTAGAGGCTATTGCAATATTCGAGAAGCAAGATTTTGATGTCATCTTAATGGATATTCATATGCCTGAGTGTGATGGCATAGAAGCAACCACAAAAATTAGAGCCATAGAAAAGCAAAGGCAGCTTAAATTTACCCCCATTATTGCGTTAACGGCAAGCGTCCTACAACAAGATAAACTCACAGCTAAACGTGCCGGCATGAACGGCTTTGCTAATAAGCCGATAGATATAAATCAGCTTAACCAAGAAATAGCCCAGGTGCTTGGCTTAGGTATTGCTAAAGATATGGTTATTAGCCAATCAGACCCTGAGGCTAAACACATCGACTTTGAAAAAGGTGTGATGCTTTGGGGTAATAAATGCAAACAGTTAACCGAAATTGCCAAATTTATAAATGACAGCAATAAACGATTTGATATTTTATTTAACAGTAAGTTATCTGAGATTAAAGACGCCAATAGCCTGATACATACCCTTAAAGGGGTCGCCGGTAATTTAGGCCTAACAACATTAATGACTTTATTAGCCAAGTTAGAGCGCGAGCAAACTTCTGAGCAATCTACAGCGTTAGTAACACAAATAAAAGGCGAGTTAGAGACAATAACGCAATTAATATCAGGCGATGAGTGCGCACAAATAACGCCTGCTGAGAGTGAAAATAATGAGCAAAAAAGCACGCTAAGTGCGGCTGAATTAAAGTCACTGTGTGAAACGCTACACCATGAAGCGCAAAGCGCCGAGCTCAACGATGATTTGCTTGCGCAGCTTGAAAATAACGCCCCTGCACACCTACAAACTCAAGTAACTGAGGTTGTAAACGCATTTGATGAATTTGACTTTGATCAGGCGCAACACGTGCTAGACGGTCTAATTAAAGAGTTTACCCAAGAATGAGAATATTGAATGGATTTTAGCAACGACAAACCACGTATATTAATCGTTGACGATGAACCTGCTAACTTAAAAGTCATGCGAGAAGTATTAGGTAATCAATACCGTATGTCTTTTGCTAAATCAGGCGCTGCAGCACTTGCGCTACTGGAAAAAGAACAGCCTAAACTTATATTACTCGATATCATGATGCCCGATATGAATGGCTTTGAGGTGTGCGAAATACTTAAAAGCACACCCGCGCTTTCGCATATCCCAATTATTTTTGTAACGGCTTTGGGTGATGAAAGCGATGAGTTTAAAGGCTTTGAACTCGGTGCTGTTGATTACATTACTAAACCTATTAGCCCTGCGATTGTGCGCGCACGTGTTAAAACGCATTTATCGCTTGTACAAGCCGAGCAATTAAAGCAAGCCCATGTTGATTTAGTACATCGGTTAGGCCGCGCTGCAGAGTACAAAGACACAGACACTGGCGAGCACATTGCTAGGATGAGCCAATACAGTAAATTATTAGCATTAGAATTTGGCATGGGTGAGCAACAAGCAGAGCTACTTCGCCAAGCAGCCCCCATGCACGATGTAGGTAAAATAGGTATTCCGGATGCTATTTTATTAAAACCTGGGCGATTAACCCCTGACGAATTTGACCACATGAAACAGCATGCGGCTATTGGCGCGCAAATTTTAGCAAATTCCTCATCACCGCTATTACAACTTGCCCATAAACTGGCTATAGAGCACCACGAAAAGTGGGATGGCAGTGGCTACCCTAATGGTTTAAAAGGCGAACAAATATCGGTTGAAGGGCGTATTGTGGCTATTGCAGATGTATTTGATGCCCTTACCTCAAAACGCCCGTATAAAGAGGCTTGGGGTGTAGAAGAAGCGCTTGAGCATATGCAAGCACAAGCGGGTAAACACTTTGACCCCCACCTCATCAATTTATTTGTAAATAAGCTCGATGCTATAATCGCAATTAAAAACACATATCAAGAGCAACACTAAGTATTGCGCGTGCGTGAGCCTTGTTCTACATCACCATATACCGCTTTTATGTGCGGGTAGTCATGAGAGGTTATTTCGTGGCTATTCCCACTGTTATCTTTAAAATAAAGCGAAAACGTTACACCGTGATCAGCCAGTACAGTTTTTATGTTTAAGTCATTTAAATAATCAACCCAACCAATAAACTGTGCACCGGTGGCTGCAAAAGCAATACCTTTGCTTCGCCCTTGTCCTTCAAATAACGCTAAACGCGTTGTTTTTGCGCTATCTTCAAGTGTGAGTGGCCCTTTGCCATTTTCATCCCAAAAGGCAAGCTCTTCAACTACGCTAAAGCCTAGTACCTGCTTGTACCACTTTAGCGCTTCTTGGATGTTTTCAACATTAAGGTGGCAATGATCAATGCCCGATAATAAAGGAGCGCTCATATTATTGACCAATTTCTGATTTTAGCTGCTCTAAAAACGCATACATATACTCTGTGCGTCGCTCTGCCTCGGCTTTAGCTGAGGGCGTATTCATGCTCTTAGCAATATGAAGCAATTTAATAAAAAAGTGATCAAGGGTATAGGTTTTATCATCTGCTTCGCGGTTAACACAAAATGGGTCATCAGGGTTATACAGTAAGCGGCTAATAGAGCCCCCTACTTTCATACAACGGCTAACGCCTATTGCACCGAGTGCATCCATTCTATCGGCATCTTGCACGATTTGCGCTTCTACAGTTTTAACCGCTATATTGGCGCTAAAGCTATGGGCAGCAATAGCATGATGAATATCATCAAACAAACATGCGTCGTAGTTAATTGATTTTAAAAACGCAATGGCTTTATCTGCCGCCATGGTAGATGCTTTTGCTCTATCAGGGTGGTTTTTTGCCACCGCAACACAATCGTGCATCCACGCCGCTGGCAAAACAATATTCATATTGGCTTGCTCGGCGTGACATAATTGAATGGCAACACGCACTACGCGTTCAATATGCGTTATGTCGTGTGCTACATCGGCATGTATTAACGAAGTAATAAATGAGCGACATTGAGAATCAAGCTGTTGTAACTCAGGGCTTAAAGCAGTGTTGGCCACAGTGATGTTCCAAAAAACTAATTTATATGAGAATTATCCGTACTTTAACGTGCTTTACACCTCCCTTGCAAAACATTCATTGTATGTTGCCCTATGCTTGACTAAAATACAGCGCTTATTTATTACAACTGAGAAGCCTTATGTCATCTACCGTTTACCTACAAGCTGGTCGCGAAAAATCATTAAAAAGAAAACACCCTTGGTTATTTTCAAAAGCCATCAAAAAAATTAAAGGTAAACCAGGCTTAGGTGATACGGTCACCATTCACGACAGCGAAGGTAAATTTTTAGCCACCGCTGCTTATAGCCCTCACTCACAAATAAGAGCGCGAGTGTGGAGCTTTGATGAAAAAGAAGTAATAGACCAACACTTTTTTGAGCGTCGCTTACGCCGTGCTTTAGATGCTCGCGAGCATGCAATAGCCGAAGGCGGTTTAACTGGCTTTAGGTTGTGTGCTGCTGAGTCTGACTACTTGCCAGGTGTAACCATTGATAAGTTTGATAACACCTTAGTTTGCCAATTACTAAGTGCCGGCGCTGAGCGCCATAAAGGTGAAATTGTAGGCGCGTTAATGGCTATTTTTCCTGGCGCGAATATTTATGAGCGCTCAGATGTAGACGTGCGCACCAAAGAAGGCTTAGAACCTATTAAAGGTGTACTGTGGGGCAACGAACCTTCAGAACCTGTGGTTATTGAAGAAAATGGCTTAAAGCTTGAAGTAGACATTTTAGAAGGTCATAAAACAGGCTTTTACCTGGATCAACGTGATAGCCGCGCAGCACTTGAGCGCTTTTCAAAAGATAAAACCGTATTAAATTGCTTTAGCTACACAGGTACTTTCTCACTTTACGCACTACGTGGTGGCTGTAAACACGTCACTAATGTTGATGTATCACAACCAGCACTGGATACCGCTAAGCGTAACGTAGAGCACAATAACTTAGATTTAAATAAAGTCGATTTTGTAAAACAAGATGTGTTTAAGCTATTACGCCAATACCGTGAGGAAGGCAAACAGTTTGACACTATTGTGATGGACCCACCAAAATTTGCAGACAACAAAGCGCAGCTAACCGGTGCGTGTCGTGGTTATAAAGATATAAACATGATTGCTATGCAAATATTAAAACCAGGCGGTACATTACTTACCTTCTCGTGCTCTGGATTAATGGAGCAAAACTTGTTTCAAAAAGTGGTAGCAGACGCTGCGCTAGATGCAGGTAAAGAGCTATTGATTATGGAGCGTTTAAATCAAGCGGCCGATCACCCTATTGCTGGCAGTTACCCTGAAGGCTTTTACTTAAAAGGCTTGATTTGTAAGGTTTACTAAAAATTATTGTTATTACCTACAAGGACGTAGGTAATAAATCGAACGTTGTTTAATACCCGAAATAGCAAAAGCCAGCCGCTTGGTGTTTATTCAATTTAGTTAAACTGAACTATTTCTAATCCTGCGGTAATGGTGCCATCGTCTTCTTTGCTAGCACGTATAACTTTAGCCGTTGCATTTAAAGAGGCAATACTTGGGTGAGTCGATTCTATATTAACCTGTAACAAAGTATCGAGCTCAAGCAAGTCATCTAAATGAAGTGATAGCCCAGTGGCACTTAAATCAACACATTCTGCGGTATAATTTAGCCCAGCAACTGGCTCTATTGTTGTTAATTGCGCAGGAGTATTAACCTGCATACGTCTAAAATTGCGCTTATCTTCAGTAAACATGCATCACCTTTAAACAACCGTGTTTATTTGCTCAAATAAAGTACCCATCGAAAACGGTTTTACTACATAGGCATCACACCCTGCATCAAAGCCAGCTTGCTTTTCCGAGGGCGACTCTAAGCCCGAAACCATAACAACAGGTATATTTTTAGTCTCAGGTGTGTGCTTAAGCATCCGACATGTATCATACCCATCGAGGCCAGGCATACATACATCAAGCAAAATAATATCCGGCGGGTTAGCAATGGCAGACGCCAAACAGCTTTTCCCCGAGTCAGCATAACTAACATCAAATTTTGAAGTCAGGGCAGATTTAAGCATTTCATAATTAAAATACTCGTCATCTACAACTAACAATCGCTTAATCTTATGTTCAACCGATGAGGACATAGGTATGTCGCTTCCTTCTCAACCAAAAATAAATCCTTCTATTAAGGTACTAAGCTTAATAGAAAATGCAAGTTTTATTCTATCTCTTTTATCGCATTCATAACGCGTTTTGCAGAAATAGGATATGGGGTACCTAAGGTTTGCGCAAACAGTGACACCCTAAGCTCCTGCTGCATCCAAAAAATAGCGTTTACCTGTTGCGGAATAGGTAAGCCTTTTGGAATTTTATTTACGAGCTTTTTGTACTCTTGCGCTACTTTTTCAAGTTCTAAAACACACAGTCTATCGCGGTTAGGATCAACAGGTAGTTTTTCTAAACGTTTTTGAATCGCTTTTAAATAACGAATTAGGTCGGGCATTTTATTCGCACCGTGAGCGCTCACAAACCCTTTAAAGATAAGTGACTCAAGCTGCGATTTTATATCGCCATGGGCAGTTATCATAGTTAAATCGACACGCCCTTTCATTTTTTTATGTAACGCATGAGCAATGCTTAAAACTTGTTCAACCTGGGTGGCAATTTCTACTACAGCATCGCCTAGTTCGCCCCTAATTTGCTCTTTAACTTTATCAAAAGCGTTTTCATCGCGTATATCGCCATGCTTTATTAATAAGCTGTCTACGCCGGCGGCAATACAATCGTCAATTAAATCCGCAATTTTCCCAAACGGATTAAAGTACAAGCCCAGTTTGGCTTTATTAGGCAAGTTTTGCTGAAGGTACTTTATTGGCGACGGCACATTTAATAAAACTAAACGCCGTAAACCTTGCTGATGCGCTTGCTGGGCTTTTTCTTCGCTATCAAAGAGCTCAATTGCCGCTGTGGATTTTTTATCTACCAGCGCTGGGTAAGCTTTTATTTCGTATTGGCCTTGCTTTTTAACGTACGAGGCAGGCAAAGCGCCAAAGTCCCATTGTGTTAAATCAGCTTTTTCAATGCCTTTATCGGCTACCTTTGATAGCGTATCGGTTACTTTGCCTTGCAGCTGTGCTTTTAGTTTTGCTAAATCTAGCCCGCGTGCAAGCAATTTATCGTGCTCATCACGCACCTCAAACTGCAACCTTAAATGAGGCGCCAGTGCGTTTAAATCCCACGCTTCTATATCTACTTTTACGCCTGTCATTCTTAGTAAGCGTGTAGTAAGTGCATCAAGTAAGCTGCCTTGCATAGGCTCAATGGCTGCCAGTACAGCATCAGCGTAATTGGGAGCAGGTACAAAGTTACGACGTAACGACTTAGGTAACGATTTAATTAAACCACTTATTAACTCATGCCTAAAGGCAGGTATGTGCCAATCAAACCCGGTTTCTTGCACTTGGTTTAAAAGTGCTACCGGTATTTGTACAGCCACCCCATCAACAGCTTGTCCTGGATCAAAATGATAGCTCAGCGGCAAAATAATATTATCTTGCTGCCATGTGTCAGGGTAATCAAACTCAGTAATATTACTTGCACCGTGTTGCATAAGCTCTTCACGGGTCATGTATAGGTAGCGTTTATCTTTTTGCTTTTGGGCTTTATACCACTTAATAAAGGCTGCACGGTTGTTGATTTCTTTAGGTATTTTTTTATCGTAAAATTCAAATAACGTTTGCTCATCAACCAAAATATCGCGACGTCGCGATTTATGCTCAAGTACCTGAATATCTTCTATTAGCTCGCGGTTGTACGCCAAAAATTGTTCATTTAAGCCAAGCTCTTGCTCTACAAGGGCGGTGCGTACAAACAGCTCACGGCTAACTTTAGGGTCTATATTGCTATACACACAGCGGCGTTTATTAACCACCAATAAGCCGTACAAGGTTTGTTGCTCGAACGCGATAACAGCGCCTGGTTTTTTCTCCCAATGCGGCTCAGAATAGCTTCGTTTTACTAAATGCTGTGCAAGGGGCTCTACCCAATTAATATCTATTTTGGCATTAATACGTGCGTATAGTTTACTGGTCTCTACCAGCTCTGCCGACATAATCCATTTGGGGCTCTTTTTAAATAATCCAGAACCCGGAAAAATATGAAACTGGCTATTACGAGCGCCTTTATATATTTGCTTTTCGTCTTTAAAGCCTATGTGACTTAACATGCCGCTCAGTAGCGCTTTGTGTATTAGCTCTGAGTCTGCCACTTGCGTGGTGGCTTTAATTTTCATTTCGTTGCACACAGTGCTTATTTGATAAACAATGTCTTGCCACTCACGAATACGCATATAAGCTAAAAAGTCTTTTTGGCACAACTTTCTAAACTGGCTATTTGTCAGCTCACTTTGCTGCTCTTCTAGGTAATTCCAAAGATTTAAAAAAGCAATAAAATCCGAGTCAGGGTCATCAAAGCGGCTGTGTTTTTCGTTCGCTGCGGCGCGTTTTTCTTGCGGGCGCTCTCGGGGGTCTTGAATCGATAGCGCTGCCACAATAATAATAACTTCTCGTAGTGCACCGAGCTTATTAGCCGTCAACACCATTTTAGCTAAACGCGGGTCGACCGGTAAGCGGCTAAGCTCACGCCCTGATTGCGTTAAACTCGTTTGATGGCGCTTTTTACTCGGCTTAATCGCCTGAAGTTCTTCAAGTAGGGTTAAACCATCGTTAATATTGCGGCTATCTGGCGCTTGTACAAACGGAAACTCGCTCATATCGCCAAGCCCTAATGCCAACATTTGCAAAATAACAGAGGCTAAATTAGTGCGCAGTATTTCTGGGTCTGTAAATTCTGGGCGAGATATAAAGTCATCTTGCGAATACAAGCGAATACAAATACCCGCTTCAACACGGCCACAGCGTCCCATACGTTGGTTCGCACTTGCTTGAGAAATAGGCTCAATAGGTAAACGCTGTACTTTAGTACGATAGCTGTAACGGCTAATACGCGCTGTACCTGGGTCTATTACATAACGAATACCCGGCACCGTTAATGAGGTTTCGGCCACGTTGGTTGATAAAATGATATGGCGGCGCGAATGCGGGGCAAATATACGGTTTTGCTCTGCGTTAGATAAGCGCGAATAAAGTGGTAATACGTCGGTGTGTTTTAAATTACGTTTAGAGAGCGCCTCTGCGGTATCGCGTATTTCGCGCTCGCCATTTAAAAATATGAGAATGTCCCCTGGCCCTTCAGCGCACAGCTCATCTACCGCATCAAAAATACCTTGCAGTTGGTCGCCTTCGGCTTCCATAGCGTCTTTATTTATATCGCTTATAGGGTTATAGCGCACTTCAACGGGGAATGTACGTCCCGATACTTCAATAATTGGCGCATCATCAAAGTGCTTTGAAAAACGTTCAGGATCAATGGTCGCCGAGGTAATAATAACTTTTAAGTCGGGGCGCTTTGGCAGTAAGTTTTTTAAATACCCTAAAATAAAATCGATATTTAAGCTGCGCTCATGGGCTTCATCAATAATGATGGTGTCGTACTGATTTAAAAAGCGGTCTTGTTGTATTTCGGCGAGCAAAATACCGTCGGTCATCAGTTTTACATACGTATTATTAGAAACCTGATCGCTAAAACGTATTTTAAAACCGATTTGTTGGCCAAGCTCACATTTCATTTCCTCAGCAATGCGGTTAGCTACGCTGCGCGCGGCTAAACGTCTTGGCTGGGTATGGCCAATAAAGCCATCAACCCCACGGCCAAGCTCTAAACACATTTTTGGTATTTGCGTGGTTTTACCTGAGCCTGTTTCACCGGCAATAATCACCACTTGATTATTCGCAATGGCGTCTTTAATGACGTCCTTTTTTTGACTTACCGGTAATTGCTCAGGGTACGTTACAGCGGGCAGCTCAGCTAAACGTTTTTCACGTAACTGCTGGCTGCGGGTAATATCAGCCGCTATTTTTTCAAGGGCATTGGCCTGCTTAGTCTCGTCTTGTATTTTTTTTACGCCATGTAAGCGTTTTTTAAATATAAACTGATCTTTTTTTAAGCACGTTTTAAGCTCGCCAAACAACTGACCTAGGTTTACCACCCGCACACCTTATAAATTTAATAAATGAGGGCTAATAGTATCAAAATAAACGCGCAGCGTTAATCCTACAATCCCTATAAGGCTTATATATCACGCTATTGGTTTTTAAAAATTCCCACAAAGGTTGCTTGCGTGTTCGATTTGCTCGCTCGGTACATGCCCGTGGTATTAAATGGCATACTAATATGACCTTTAGCATCCACAATAATAACCCCACCTGTACCACCTATAGGCGCAAGCACCTGGTTAATAACCTCATCCCCAGCTTGTTCAATGGTTTTATTTTGATATTTAACGCGTGCACAAATATCACTGGCAACACTGTAACGAATAAAATACTCGCCGTGACCGGTGGCCGATACTGCACACGAATCGTTTTCAGCAAATGTACCCGCCCCAATAACAGGGGAATCGCCAATGCGGCCAAAACGTTTTGCGGTCATGCCACCTGTAGATGTACCTGCGGCTAAATTGCCGTTTTTATCAAGTGCCACTGCGCCTACGGTGCCCATTTTATAATTTGTTGGCAGGGCCTTATGCGCAGCTTGGTAGTTTTTGCTGGTTGCTTTTTCTTTTTCTAATTTTTGCTTTGCTTTTAAAAGTGCTTCATAACGGTGCTTAGTATCAAATATATTATTTTCTATCAGCGCAACGCCCTGCTCTTTTGCAAATTCTTCAGCGCCTTGACCACTAAGCATTACGTGTACTGAGTTATCCATTACTAAGCGGGCTAATTGAATTGGGCTTTCTATGTGCTTTACGCCAGCGACCGCACCCGCTTGACGGTTTCGCCCATCCATTATTGAGGCATCAAGCTCATGGCTGCCATCATAGGTGTACACTGCACCGCGCCCAGCATTAAAGTAAGGCGACTGCTCTAATACTTCAATAGCAGTGGTGATTGCATCTAAACTTTCGCCGCCCTTTTCAAGTACGCTGTAACCTGCTTCAACAGCTTCGGCTAGTTTTGCTCGGTAGGCTTTTTCTTGCTCTGGGGTAAATTTTGCTTTTTCAATTGTGCCTGCTCCACCATGAATCGCTATAGCAAACGGGGCTTGTTCACTTAATGCTTGCGTGCTTAATGTTAAGCAGCCGCTGGCTAAAACTGACAATAAGAATGTTTTTTTCATAGTGCGCTCTTTTTTAAATTTAGTATTGAATTTACTTTGAATGGTTACGCGTATTTTTTCAACTAATATCAACGGCATTAAGTTAGCGCTTTATTTAAGCAGCCAATAAACAGCCTAATAACAAAGCGAAATACGAGGGCGTTATTTCCCTTCATCACCCCTACTTTTTAACCCAATTGGCATAGAGTAAGTTTAATGGCACAAAAAAAGCGCCATCAGGCGCTTTTTACTAAACGTGTATATAATTACGCGTCTTGCTTAGCTTTTAAACGTGCTAAACGTGCTACTTGGTGAGTAGATGTTAAGAACGAATAAATAGGTGCTAAGTAACCGCGCTTACGAAGCTCTAAAAATTCTTCATCGCTAAGCGAGTTAAGTTTTTTCTCATCAATAAGGTAAATACCGTTGATGTCTTTTTTCTCACCTTTAATGTCTACTGTTAGCGTTTGCGCTACTAGTAGCTCTTTATCAGCTAAGTATTTAGTGAATGCTTCTGTTACTTGAGAAAACTCAATGAAAGACACTAAAGACTCTTTACGACGCTTTAAGTAGTCAGTTTCTTCACCGTTTTCAAATAATGCGTTGCCTTCTTCTTCACCTACAAGCGAGCTTGCTTCGTCAATCACAATACCGTACTGATCTTGCTCAGGGTGCTTTACTAGACCTAATGGGTAACGCGTTGATGCCATAGGCGCAAAAGCTGCTGTCCATTTACCATCTTCTACAAACAGGTTTTCGCCTGGCTCTAGGCCAAACATTGCAACTGCTTGGAAAGTACCGCTTTCGTTGTTTTTAACAAAAGACATTGGGAATTCATTTGCTACGCGTGCAAACTCATGTGCAACTACTGGCACTAAATGTTGAGTTTTCATAAATTCAACGTTGATGCCGTTTTGAATTTTAGTGTTGGCATGCTTTTCGTTGTGTAAAGGCTGTACTTGTTGCTCCGCCATGTTACTGCTCCGTTTATTTTTAATATATATGTTTCATTGTTAATGCCTTTAGGCTAATGCTTTTGAACGAAAAAAGGAAGGGAAAGTTTTATGACAACCGTCATGAAAAAATAAAGTTTAACTAAATCTGGGCGTTGCTAAAAAACAGACAATAAAAACGCAACTAATACGCTCAAAAACAGTACAAATAACGGGTAATTTTAATACAGTACCATAAAAACTATTAACATTGGTTAACAGTTTGACGGTATTTTTTAAATGGGTTTAGCATGTTATTTAGCCAAATAAAAAGGCAGCTTAATTAAGCTGCCTTTTTAAACTGTAAATGAGCGGCTAAATTAAGGCGCCCAATACACTTCAATATTTATGCTTGGGTGGTTTAGCACAGCGCGAAGTGGCATATCGTTTACATCGCCACCCGCATTAGCTTGCTTGTAAACCGCTAGCTTTTCTTCACCACTGATCAGAAGTTTAACCACTTTAGAGTTTGCTATTGCATTTAAAGTCAGTGTCATGCGCTCTGTAATGCTGCCTGTCACGTCACTTTCTATTGCATTAATAGCGCATACAGTTTGCTGTGTTGTTAAACCATGCTCAAGGCCCTCTGCATGTGGGAACAATGACGCTGTATGGCCATCTGGACCCATGCCTAAAATTGTTACATCATACGGTGCTTTTAAAGCGCCATAAGCGGCTTCACATACTTGTGTACCTTGCTCGGCCGTTGCTGCATCGTTTTTCATGGTAATAAAATTAGCGGCACTGCCGTAATTTTGTAACAAGGTGCTTTTTATAAACGCTTCGTTACTTTTTTCGTGGCTTGGCTCAACCCAGCGCTCATCAACCATGGCTACATCAATATTTTGCCAATCTAAATCAAGCGTTGATAAGTGCTTGTACGCTGGCGCCGGAGACGAACCGCCCGATACCATTAGCACAGCACGGCCATCACTTTTTATGCCATCACGTAAAGATTGCTCAAGCGTGTGTGATAGCTCAGCGGTTAACTCATCTTTTGAGTCAAAAAATTTTTCAACAAGTGTTGCCATACCTTACGCCTTATCGCCTGTGTTAAACCACACGTGGTTGTTTTCAGCTAATAATTCATCAGCATCATCCGGTCCCCAGCTACCAGCACGATAAAGTGCAGGTTTGCCTTTGGTTTGCCAGCGCTCAATAATTGGATCTATCCATTTCCACGCTTGACGAACTTCGTCACGGTGTATAAATAACGATGGGTTATTAGCTGCAGCATCAAGCATTAAGCGTTTGTACGCATCAGAATGGAAACCGTTGCTGTATGCTTGAGAAAGCTCAATATTCATCGTTACCGGCTCTAATTGCATTTCAAGATTATCAAGGCGCTTAGACATAAGCGTTAATTGAATCGTCTCTTCCGGCTGCAAACGAATAACAAGGCGGTTTGGCTCAATATTACCCACGTTTTCTTCATAAATATTGTGCGATACTTTTTTGTACTCAACCACAATTTCTGCACAACGTTTAGCCATACGCTTACCAGTACGAAGGTAAAAAGGTACCCCCGCCCAGCGCCAGTTATCAATGTGTGCACGAATAGCCACAAAGGTTTCTGTTTTACTTGAACCTTCGTTAAGCTCTTCTAAGTAACCTGGTACAATTTTACCGTTTAAATCCCCTGGTACGTATTGACCGCGAACGATATTTTCATCTACGTCACCTTCAAGTAACGGACGAAGTGCTTCTAATACTTTAAGTTTTTCAGTACGGATGCTATTTGCGTTTAGTTTATTTGGTGATTCCATTGCCACTAAGCACAATAACTGTAATAGGTGGTTTTGCACCATGTCGCGCAGTGCACCGGCTTTATCGTAAAAACCAGCACGGCTTTCAAGACCTACCGTTTCAGATAAACTAATTTGAATATTATCAATAGATTTAGCATCCCACATGTTTTCAAACAGTGAGTTTGAAAAACGCAGTGCCATTAGGTTTTGTACTGTCTCTTTACCTAAGTAGTGGTCAATACGGAAAATTTGCTCTTCGTCAAAAAACTCTGCAATTTTACCATTGATAGCCTCTGCTGATTCGCCGCAGTAACCAATTGGCTTTTCAACAACCACACGTGAAGTGGGTGTGATTAAACCTTTCGTTGATAAAATTTCACAACATGTGCCGTAAACAGCAGGCGGAAGTGATAAATAAAATACGCGAGATTTATTGCTGTCGTGCTCATCTAAAATGCCTTTAAGTACATCCCAGTTGTCGTCAGCTTCGGTTACGTTGCTTACTACAGGCACTAAGTAAGTAGAAAATGCTTTCCAATCTTTAGCGTTAAATTCGCCTTTACTTAAAAATTCTTTCAGTGCGTTGTGTGCTGTTTCTATGTAGTCAGCACGCTTACTTTCTTCACGCACTGTAGGCAGAATACGCGAGCCTTCTGGTAAGTTGCCTTCTTGATATGCTCTGTACATTGCAGGTAGCAATTTGCGTAACGCAAGATCACCACCGCCCCCAAAAATTATAATATCAAAAGGATTAAGCATAGTTACTCTCTACGTTTGTAATACCTAAAAGCGACTTCCATAAGCCGCTTGGTATGCAGGTTTAGTGCTTGAATGACAGTGGCTCTTAGTGTTAATAAAAGCCTATTGAATGTTTTACGCTATGGCGTTTTATTTATTATTTGACTGTTCGCACAATTAAATGAGTCTTAGGAGTCCTGTAAATCCTCTCACAAAAATACAGGCCCTAAGAACTCCAGCGCTACCCGTTCAAAGGTACTCGGTTTGCTTATTTACATAAGCGAATATATTACTGCGTACGGTGTTGCTTGTAGTACGCGATTAAGCCATTTGTTGAACTATCGTGGGCGTGTTTTACGCTGTCATCGGTTAGTTCGCTTTCAATTTTAGAGGCAAGGCCTTTACCAAGCTCTACACCCCATTGATCAAATGAGCAAATTTCTAAAATTATGCCTTGGCAGAAAATTTTATGTTCGTACAGCGCAATTAAGCGTCCTACTGTTTTTGCATCAACTGTATCTAGCAGTATAGATGTTGTAGGGCGATTCCCCTGATGAATTTTATGATTTAGTAACTCATCAATTTGCGCTTGTGTTTTACCTTTAGCGGCTAAATCTTCTGTGACTTGCTGTGCATCTACACCGCTCATCATTGCTTCTGTTTGCGCTAAAAAGTTAGATAATAAAATATCGTGATGCTTATCTACGGCTACCTGCGGCTTAACTGAGGCAATAAAATCAGCAGGTACAATTACATTACCTTGGTGTAAACACTGATAAAACGCATGTTGGCCGTTAATACCGGTCATACCCCAAATAATAGGAACCGTTGTATAAGGTACGGTTTCGCCAGCAAAGTTTACGTGTTTACCGTTACTTTCCATCTCACCTTGTTGTAAATACGCAGGTAACATATGAAGCGCTTGGTCGTACGGTAAAATAGCTTGCGACGTAAAGCCTAAAAAGCTGGTATTCCATACACTAAGTAGTGCCATTATAAGCGGAATATTTTGCTCAAATGGGGCTGCTTTAAAATGCTCATCTACTTCAAATGCGCCTTCTAAAATAGCTTCAAACGCGTCATAACCTAGGTATAACGCAATAGGTAAGCCTATCGCACTCCAAAGTGAAAAGCGACCCCCTACCCAATCCCACATAGTGAATACGTTTTCATCGCTAATACCAAAGGCTGCGGTTTTTTCTAAGTTTGTGCTAACAGCAACAAAATGCTTAGCGATGGCGCTGTCATCTTTTGCTGTTTGTAAAAACCAATCAACGGCCGTTTTGGCGTTGGTCATGGTTTCTGATGTGGTAAATGTTTTCGATGAAATAACAAACAAGGTTGTTTCTGGGTCAATTGCTTTTAACACAGAGGCAATTTGAACACCGTCAGCATTAGATACGTAATGAACATTTAAAGTGTCATCAGCAAGTGCTTTTAGCGCTTCGGTTGCCATTTGCGGACCTAGGTTTGAACCACCTACACCAATGCTTACCACATCTTTTACTGCTTTACCTGTGTAGCCTACCCATTGCCCACTGCGTACTTTTTCTACAAAGGTTTTAATTTTTGCTAATTCGTTATCAACCGCTTGCGTTACGTCTTCGCCGTCAACAACTAAAGGCGTATGGGCACGATTACGTAAAGCAGTATGAAGAACAGCACGCTCTTCTGTAATATTGATTTTTTCACCGCTAAACATCTTGTCGCGCCAAGAGGTAATGTCACACTCTTTAGCAAGCTCGATGAGTTGTGCAAAAATAGTTTTATCAATACGCTGCTTTGAATAATCAAACAACACACCCGGAATTTGAGTAGAGAATGCATCAAATCGTGTATCATCTTGTGCAAATAACGTTTTTAGATGGGTTTGTTTCATCTGCGCGGCACTATTTTGTAGTGCTTGCCAACTTGCTAATTGCGAACGATTAGACATGTAAATATCCTCTAAAATATTTAAATTAATGATTTAAAAACAGTTTTAGGTAAAAAGACTTCGCTAATTGCGCGTAGTGCTAGTAAAAAAGCAAGCGCTTAGTATAACGAAAAAAGCAATAAAAATGCTGTTTTTATAATTTATGATGCAGATAATAACGCAATTTTTTACTTTTGACACCGGTATCATAAAAATTTTATGAATTAATTACCCACAAATTTTAAGCATTTAATAGTTTAAACAACATTTATTAAATATTCATGAATTAAGGCCTACTGACCTTTTAGGATTAAAATTTGTACAAACTAGAAACAATTTTATCCTGGCGCGAGGTTTGTTCCCTAGTGGGCTCAGTAACTGCTCCTGCGTTACGCTACTGGCTTACATCCATGTAAAAATACCAAACACACTGCAGCAAATTAAACTTCGAAACATTACAGGCCCAAAGCATAAAATGCATCGTATGCACTCGCCTAGCTTTATAGGTGGTTAAAACATCCTCAAAACTAGGCCCATAATTAGCTCACCAACGCCAAGCCACCCGCTACGTTATAAATATTCGCAAAGCCTAATTGCTGTAAATTTGCCGCTGCAATTTTAGAACGATTG
Organism: Pseudoalteromonas sp. UBA6610; assembly: GCF_002433295.1. Classification (NCBI taxonomy): domain Bacteria; kingdom Pseudomonadati; phylum Pseudomonadota; class Gammaproteobacteria; order Alteromonadales; family Pseudoalteromonadaceae; genus Pseudoalteromonas; species Pseudoalteromonas sp. UBA6610. The sequence continues at coordinate 19,671 of NZ_DJHW01000080.1, forward strand.
CCGCTTCTACACAGTAATATATAGGTGTGCTGCGGGTTTAATTGATTTTGTACTATGGCGTTAGCCATACGGCTAAGTGAAATATTAAGCGTATTAGCTAAAGGCGCGGCAAAAAGCTCCGCCACATTAATTGCGCCATGTTCATACGGCTCACGGGTATCAATTAAATACACATTTTTTTGCGTTAGTAACGCTTTAGCTTGCGTAAAGTCTAGCTGCTTAGTGTCTGTTTGCACCGCCGCCTGTACATAGCCACACAATTGGTTACTGGTTTGCATATGCAGCTGATCGTGTTGTGCTTTTAGCTGTGCAAATTGCGCCGTACTTATTTCTCCATCTAATAATGGGCTAAGCAAAGGCGTTTGTGCACGTACAGTACGCCAGTTAATGGCAAAGCATTGCTGATAGTCATGCCCCGAACAAATAACCGTATCGGCACTTATTTGCTCAGCAAGGGTAATAAGTGAGTGTGCCATTTGCGTTGCACTGCCCCCTTCAAGCGAGGTATTGCCAAGCCCTGCAGGTAAAATTAAATCACCGCAAAAACAATAATCAATATGCCCTGTGGTGCGATCTTTTAAGAAATAACTAACGCTGTCTTTGCTGTGCCCTGGGGTTGGCTCTATAGTTAGCGTTTTTGTACCAAGCTCAATGCTATTTTGCAGCGCATGCGGTGTGCCTAGTACTTCATTTAACAAAGCCACTGCGCCTGGACGGTCTTGGTGCTGGTGGGTATCTAAAATTGCTTTTACGTTGAGCTGTTGTGTGCTCACTATTTTTTCAAAGCGCGGAATAAGCTCTATTACCGGGTCAATAATAACGGCGCTGTCATCGTCACTAACATACAGCCAGCTACACGCCCCTTTATGCCTAAATTGTGTTAATCCCAGCGCGCATACTTCTTGCTTTGGCGAGGCACTGTCAGAAACAATTAAGCAATTGGCCTCTAATACCGCCTTTAAGGAGCATATACGCTTACATGCTTGGCTAATTTGCTGCTCGGTTGCAGCAGGCCCAAAAGACAGCCTAATGGCGTTTTCACTTTGCCAATTAGTTGCCCCCATTGCATCAAGCACAAAACTGCGTGTTGCCCCTGTACTGCACGCCGAGCCACCGCTCACTCTAATGCCTGCTGCGTCAAATAAATCAATAACCTCTTTGGAGGTAAGCGTATCAACAGCAAAATTAAGGGTGGTAGGTACAGAATGTGAAAAATCGTGATTAAAGGTTATATCACCAAAGGTACTTTGCAGCGCATTAAGCAGTTGCGCTCTGTAGCTATTTAATACATCAACCGACTTAAACGTGTCGTCGTTTTTATCTAGCAGCAAGTTAAACAGTTTATTAAGCCCTGCTATGCCTGGTAGGTTTTCGGTGCCAGAGCGCATGCCGCTTTCTTGCCCGCCCCCCGCAATAAATGGCGTATAGGCACTGCCATTTTTAATGTATAAAAAACCAATACCTTTTGGTGCATAGAGTTTATGACCCGAAAACGGGGCATAATCTATGCTGGTACTACTAAGCGCTAGCGCTTGTTTACCTAAGGCTTGTACACAATCAACCATCCAAGACACTGATTTATTACGGCTGCGAATAGTATACTCAATAGCATTTAAGTCTTGATAAACACCGGTTTCGTTATTAACCGCCATGGTGCAAATCATTAGCGCGTTATTTATGTGCTCACTAATAAACGCTAAATCTAAAATCCCTTTACTATCAACAGGAATAGCCAGTAATTGGGCGTTAATGCCTAAAACGCTATTCCAATGTTTTAACGTATTAGGCACCGCTTTGTGCTCAGTTGCCCCGTACAATAATACAGGGTTTTTAATCGTATGATTTTTAGCATGAATGAGCGTTGAAACAATGGCTGTTTGTATGCCTTCTGTTGCGCCCGAGGTAAAAAGAATATCGCCATCGGGCGCACCAATAACATGGCGTGCATTTTGCCTTGTTTGTTCTAATAAATACTTAGCTTGTATACCGCTAATATGGGGGCTTGAAGGGTTACCAAAACAAATTTGCATGGTGTGCGACACCACGTCGGCAATACAGGGTAAAACAGGTGTTGTAGCGTTTGCATCAAGATAAACTTGGGCTGCTTGTTCATCGTGCAATAAAAACTCAGACATTAAAAAAGCACCTTTATTACTAAAAAATATATCTTATACCCAATAGTACATAAGTTTGTTCTCATTGGGTAATAATCAATTAGTAACTTAGGTGCGTTTACTATGCTTTTTTAAACTAAAAGTACATTACTGTGCCCGCTCTTTTGTTATTTCTCCATGCGTAGATGACCAGGCATTTATTAGCGCTTTTACAAGCGATGCGAGCGGAATGGCAAAAAACACGCCCCAAAATCCCCATAAGCCACCAAAAAATAGCACTGCAACAATAATAAATACGGGATTTAAATCAACGGCCTCAGAAAACAACAAGGGCACTAATACGTTGCCATCTAGCGCCTGAATGACCCCGTAAATTATTAGTACGGTCCAAAATTGCGTTTCGATACCAAATTGAAACAGCGCCACCGCCGCAACCGGTATGGTAACCAATGCCGCACCCACAAATGGAATTAACACCGAAAACCCAACCAACACGCCAAGTAAAGCTGCATAACGTAAATCAAGTATAGTAAAGGCAATAAACGAGGTGCCACCCACAATTAAAATTTCGAATACTTTGCCTCGAATATAATTCATTATTTGCTGGTTCATTTCGTGCCACACTTGCAAAATTAACCGCCTCTGCTGCGGAATAAGCGTAGCGGCACTGCTTGTAAGCTCAAGCTTGTCTTTAAGCATAAAAAATACAAGTAAGGGTACAAGCACCAAATAAATAAGCCATGCCACAACATCTTTTAACGAAGTAAGTGAAAACGAGACAATAACTTGGCCAAATTCGAGCGCCTTTGCCTCTACACTTGCCACAATAGCTTGGACCTGCTCGGCATTAATTAAACTGGGGTATTGCTGTGGTAAGGCCATTAAAAATGACTTACCTTGCTCTACCATGTGTGGGGTTTCTTGTACTAAATTACTGGTTTGCTTCCAAAGCACTGGGCCAATAACCAAAATAAGGGTAAGCATAACCCCGGTAAATATCAGCATTACAATTACTGTTGCGCTAAAGCGTTTTAACCCAAAGCGCTCTAAGTGTACAACCGGCCAATCAAGTAAATAAGCAATCACCAATGCCACTAACACAGGAACAATTAACGAGCCAAAAAAGTACAGTAATGCCACAGAGGCAATGAGTAAAAAAAGTAAGGTGACTGAATGAGGATCTGAGAACTTTCTTTCGTACCATGTTTTAACGTATTCAAACATGCAATGGCTCCACTAGTAATAGTCCTAGGTGTTGATCAAATTTATATGTATATGCATTTTTGCTTAAAAAACGCGTAATATCATCTGCGCTTTCGTCGTTATTTATACTAAACGTTATTGCCTTATTAGATGACTGCGCATTACGAAGCGCTAATTTAAATTGTACAAACTGTTGTGGGCATTTAAATTTTTTTAAATCGCACTCTAACATAACTACTTTACTCGCTAAGTAAAATGAATAATAAGTCGCATATTGTCGGTCATTCTATTTATAAAATGTGAACAGCAGTAACTTTTTCTTAAAACCATTCCAGCAATGGTTTATCCTTATAACATAATTAGCAGTAAGGATAAGTTAATGCCTGGCACGCATAATAAAGCGCAACTACCTAGTAATCCAACTCTCAAAGAGATTAATTGGTATAAAAAGCAGATAAACTGGGGAGAGCTCCCGCCTTTTTATCATCTTGTTGCTTCTTCGGTCAGCGAATCTGAAGGAATATTGGAGCACGGATTTGATAATGCTGTAAAAAGCCTGATCAATAAACGCAATTGGAACTTAGACTTGCTTGATGGCTATGAAGATGATTTTGGTGAAATACACACCAAGCATAAGCCGCGTATAGCACTACACCAAGTATTTACCGACCGTGGCTTTGAGCTCTGGGCGCAACCTTATGCTAAAGACATAATTATTGATCAATACGTTAAAGATAACCGCTTTATGGAGTTTAAAGTATGGGATCCGCATTCAATGAAAAACCTGATCCGCATAAATCAGCTCCATAAGTTTATTGGCTTTTATTTTGAGCGCGGCGACAAGGCCGATAAAGCCATTATTTTACATGCACATAAGGTAGTACATAAAATTATTAAATTTTTGCAGCAGGAATTGAACGTTGTAAAGCTTGATGGAGTCACAATAAAAGAACTCTACCAATTGTGCGAAAAAGACAGCCGTGCAAGCAGCGATGAAATTGACATAGCAAAAATTGCCATTGGTGAACAAATTAACAAGGAATAAAATGCAGCTAAAATCAGCCTTTATCACTTTATGCAGTGCCGCGCTTACCTTTAGCCTACTGGTTAGTGAGCCGTTAAAGGCACAAACAAACTTTACGCTACCCGATTTAGGCACGTCTGCGCTACAAGTTTTGCCACTTGAAAAAGAACAAGCCATTGGCGAAGTGATGATGATGCAAATAAGAGGCTCATCACCGGTAGTAAACGACCCCGTTTTAGACGAATACTTAACCACACTTGGCAGAAAACTTGTAGCTAATGCTAACGACGTGCGTTTTCCTTTTTCGTTTTTTTGGGTAAATAACAACGAAATTAATGCCTTTGCTTTTTACGGCGGGCATGTTGGTGTGCATACTGGGCTTATTGCGCAATCAGATAACGAAAGCCAATTTGCCTCTGTACTTGGGCACGAAATAGCGCACGTAACTCAGCGCCATTTAGCTCGTCGTATTCAGCAACAACAAGACAACAGCGCACTGACTATTGCAGGCATGATAGCCGGTATATTAGCCACCGTTGTTGCTCCCGACGCAGGTATTGCTATTATTTCGGCTAACCAAACCCAAGCTGCGTTTAGCCAACTAACTCACAGCCGTGCTGCCGAGCAAGAAGCCGACAGAATTGGTATGCAAACCCTTAATAACGCCGGTTTTGACGCCCGTGCATCGAGTGAATTTTTAACTAAACTTTCAGCGCAAATAAGATATAAGTACAAACCACCCGCTTTTTTACTGACTCACCCATTGCCAGAGAGCCGTGTATCTGACGTACGCCTACGTGCAGAGCAATTCCCTGTGCGCCATTTAAACCCAAGCCTTGAGTTTAATTTAGCAAAAAGCCGAGTACTTGCTCGTTATGCCAATAAGCCCGAAAATGCCGAAGCGTTATTTAAAAAATTAATGCGCGAAAACAGTTACAACAACACCGCGCTTAAATACGGCTTGGGCATAAGCTTACTTGATCAAGATAAACTAGATGAAGCCGCCGAAATTTTAGAGCCGCTATTAGCACAAAGTCCTAAAAATTTATTTTATATCGATACCCATACCGATTTACTAATAGCGCAAAAAAAAGCCGACGAAGCGGTAAAGTTTTTGGCTGAACTAAACAACTATCGCCCTAACAACCAAGTTATAACTTTAAACTATGCAAATGCGGCATTAGAGGCTGAGCAGTTTGAATTAGCTGAAAACATTTTAAAAAGCTTTTTACTTGAAAAACCCGACCACAACTTAGGTAAACAGCTATTAGCCGATGCCTATAAAAAACAAGACAAGCTTGCTGCTTATCACGAGGCCAATGCTGATGTGTTATCGCAATATGGCGCGTATATTAAAGCCGCAGACGAAATCCAAAAAGCGCTTAACTTCGTAGAACCCACAGAGCTGGTTAAACAGCAACGCCTAAAAGCCTTGCTTACTCAGTATCGCCGTTTACAAAAAGAGCTGGCAAGGCTTTAAGTCTGCCAGCGCTTGCCCTAAAATAGCGGCAAATTACATTTTGGAACTAATTGTATGTCAGTGACTATTTATCATAATCCACGTTGTTCTAAGTCGCGTGAAACCCTCGCATTACTAGAACAAAACAACGTAACACCAAGCGTAGTAGAGTATTTAAAAACACCGCTTAACCATGAGCAAATAAGCCAACTTTTAGAACAATTAGGCTTTAGCTCAGCTCGCCAGCTAATGCGCACAAAAGAAGATGCATACAAAGCGCTTAACCTAAAAGAAGAAACCAACGAGTCAGCGCTAATAAATGCCATGGTAGACAACCCTAAACTTATTGAACGCCCTATTGTACAAAACAAGGATAAAGCAGCCCTTGGCCGCCCGCCTGAAAACGTATTAAGCGTACTATAATGACGACTCGCATTGTTGTACTGTATCACTCAAGCCATGGCTCGGTTGAGGCTATGGCGCACGAAATAGCCGAGTCTATAGAGCAACAGGGTGCCACAGCCGTATTGCGTACCTTTGTTGCTAAAAATCCGCACGATATAGTAATTACAAAAGATGATTTAATAAATTGCGACGGCCTTGCGTTTGGTACACCTACCCGATTTGGCATGATGGCATCGCAAGCAAAAACGTTTTGGGAAACCACCAGTGATCTCTGGCTAAAAGGCCAGTTAATAGATAAACCAGCCTGTGTGTTTTCATCGTCAAGCAGTATGCATGGCGGCAATGAAGCCACCTTACTTAATTTATCATTACCGCTACTACACCACGGCATGATGTTATTAGGGGTACCTTACGAAGTACCAGAGTTATTAGCTACGCAAACCGGCGGCACACCTTACGGGGCATCACATGTAGCCGGCAGTAGTAATACGAATACTTTAAGTAAAGACGAAATTAAAATATGCCAAAGCGTTGGTAAACGCCTCACTCACATTGCGAGAAAACTTCAATGAATACCGCTGACACCCCTGCTAAAAAGCCAATTACTGTAAAATTTCAGCGCACCGCTATTTTTGGCTATGTGGGTTTATTACTTTTATTTCCTCTGTGGATGTACTTTGTACCTCCGCTAAATGGCAACGCAAGTTTTGTATCCTTGTTTGTGCCTATAATCCCTTTACTGTTGCCCTTAAGAGGCTTTATTAAAGACAACACTTACACTTACGCCTGGGCTAATTTTGTTGTTATGTTGTACTTTATACACGGCTTAACCATGTTATGGGCTGCACCTGATGAGCTAATATGGGTGTTATTAGAGCTTGTATTTGCCTCTGCCATGTTTATTGGCTGCACGTATTACGCAAGGCACCGTGGGCAAGAGCAAGGCTTAAAAATACGTAAGCTTAAAGAAGAGCTCGCAGAGGAAAAAGCCGCTAACGAATACAATAAATAATGCTAATTCGCAAAATAAATTATTTAAGCTGAAAGTTGAAATAATACCAATCCGCATAAGTAATCTATTTTGAGGATGGAAAAACGTGTCGATAGCAAGGCAAAAAATTCGCTATTTAGTTGTTCTAAATGAGAGTTTTTTAACGCAGATAGCGACACGTTTAGCCCCGCAAAATGATTAGATATTATTGCGGATTGGTATAATAGCTTATACATACAAAAAACGCGCTTAACATAACAATGTAAGCGCGTTTTTTAGGCTTTTAGTTTGCCATGGCGGCCGCTACACTAATTCGCTCAGTGCAGCGAGTGCAACTATACTGGCTAATCCAAGCTGAGCTATTAAGCTTAACAACGAAAAAACACGTAACACAAATAACCCCCACGGGTGCTTTATATGTGGATAGAGCGCACAGCGCTTTAAGCTCGCCGCAAAGAAAAAACACACCGATGCAATCAATGTAAAAATTAAAGTCAGCTCACTTTTTATAGCAATGCTTTCATCAAAAAAGAAATAGAGCTGCAATGGCAATAAAATAGTGACAATTGCGTGTAAGGCGTGCACCTTTTTAATGCGGTTAAACTGCCCTTCTGGCGAAAGCTCTTTTATACCAAAATCGCGCTCAAGGCATTTAACTAAATTGCTTGCTTTAATACTTACTGCTAACCGGTAACAGCTTAAGCCCTCGTTATTACGTGCTCTAAAGTCGTAACCTGCTTTTAGTAATAGCACCATAAGGGTTTCGTTTTTAGCTAACACTGCATAATGCAGTGCGGTATTGCCTAAGGTGTCTTGCGCTTTTTGATCCTGTTTAGCCAACAGGGTTTCTATCACATTTACATAGCCTTTTTCGGCTGCCCACATAAACGCTGTTTTATTGTTTTCATCAGCCAATGTACCAGTGGCACCTTGCTCTATGAAACGCATCGCCATGGTTTGCTTTGCGCTTTTTTGGCTTAAATGAGCAAGTAATGCTTTTTCAAGCAATACAATAGAATCAACATCAGGCGATACTTGCGTTAACAACGTAAAATAGTCTTTACCGTTTGCTACTTTTTGACTGGCAAGCTCTGTAAGTTCGTTTAAGTCAGCGACCGATTCAGGTAAAAAAGCACTTAAACGCTCTCTAAAATCAACTTCTTGCCACAGTGCTAGCGTATCGTGTGCACTTAATTTGCTGCCACTATTTAGAGCATGTTCAATTAACGAAAAATAGCGTTTACTAAATAATAAGCTAAACAACGAAAGCGGCGTATCAAGTGCGTTTTGCGCCGCCACACTGGCGTATTTTTCTAAGCGCTGGCACAGCATTAGCGCCATTGATTCGCTGGTGTATTCGTTATCTAAATAATGATTTTTAACAGCAGCAATGTAAGCGTGCGCATCTTCGTCATATTCACTAATATGCTGAAAATAACACTCTTCAAAGGGTTCAAGCGGGGTTAACCATATCAAATAGTAAATGGGTGGTAGCACAGTGGTGCATACACCGTCATCTTCAATAGTAGAACGACATGCAGGCCAAGCTTCTAAAGCATCTAAAATAAAGGCACCGTTTTGTTCTACAAGTCCTTTAATAAGTAATGGGTATTCCTTTGGCCAAATCAGTACATTTTCCATTAAAACAGCACAACTCCAGTGTAGCTTGATGAGGCGTCAGTTATAGCAGTTTTTAGCTGACACCACGCTTAATCGACGTGGTGATATTCTATCACACCTTTTTTTTGCTGCGAGCTTAAAGTAGATGAATATTAAGAAAATATAAAAGCAGCCAATACACTTTAGTGCGGCTGCTTTTGTGGTTGGAGAGGGTCTTAATCAGGAAGTGAACTATTTATTTTTTAGTTCGGTAATTACTTGCTCTAAGCCTACATCAGAAATACGTTGAATGATCTCTTTTTGCTTAGCGCTTAAAAGCGAAATACCTTCGGCAACAATGTCGTATACTTTCCACTGTTGGTCTTTACCTTGGCGCAGCTTAAAATGCAGATCAATCACGGGCGCGTTTGGCTCAATAATTTGCGTTTTAACCGTCGCGTACTCAGAGTCGCTTTTAGCGGTATCTTGTTCAAATACCACTTGCTGGCCGGTGTACTTCATTAGCGCACCTGCGTAAGTACCTGTTAAATAATGCTCTACAGCATCAATAAAACGTACAGCTTGCTCGCGCTCAATGCCTTTAATGTGCTTACCAAGCAATTTAAACGACACAAACTTAATATCTATGTTTGGCATTAAACGCGTCTCTACAATGCGCGCCATATCGGCTTTGCTTGCATCGCCTTGTGCATTTACTTTTGCAATATCGCTAAAAAGCGTATCGGCAACGCCTTCAAGCATATGTTGAGGCGACTGCGCCGTTTGCGCAAATAACGCGCTGCTAAAAAAGGCAGCAGCAATAAAAATAGTGTTAAAAAGTTTCATGAGCGTGACCATGTGTGTGATTAAGATGTGGCTAAATTACGCGATTTTAAGCCACAAAAACAGACACAAAAATGCACCTTATTAATGCCAAAACAGCACCAATTAAATAAACTATTTATTTTCAATTAGTTAAGCCTTCCCTGTTAACAGCCCATAAACAAGCGGCATTTTGTCCTCATTGAAAATGTGAATGGCCCGCCCTTATCATTTATTTACTCATTCGACTCACACACCAATTTGGCAGTTATGAAAACGGTATATAAAACTTTCACACTTATTCTATTTTTAGTTATTTCAGTATGGGGTAACACGGCGTTTGCGCAGTCTAACCATGGTTACGCCGTAGATGTTCTCAAAGGCGAAGGCAACGTGAATGGCGTTAAGCTGGCTTATCAATATCATGCCCCTAGCTTACAAAACTTAGTGGGCGATGCACGCTTTTATTTTGAAACCAGCGTTAATATGTGGGAATACCGCCATGGTGACAACTCTCAATCTAATCTTGTTTTGGCTATGTCGCCCGTACTGCAGTTTCCTGCTTTTAGTTTTCATAATACCCCGTTTTATATTGAGGCAGGTATTGGCGTATCGCTTATTGATGAAACTAAATTTGCGGGCAAAAATATTAGTACTCACTACCAATTTGAAGACCGTATTGGCCTAGTTGCAGACTTTGGCCACACAAACGTAGCGCTTCGGGTTATTCATTACTCAAACGCCGGATTTAAAGAGCCTAACCCAGGTTTAAACTTTTTAACTCTTTCAGTGGCAAGGCGTTTTTAATCTTCATTCGGATTTAGTATCAATTTGCCACTTAAGAATGTTAAGTATTAGGGTGAATTGAAATAACTAGCCACAAAAAAGCCCTGATAAATCAGGGCTTTTTATAATTAAAATACACTACTAGCCAACTAACCAGTGCGCCATTAAGGCAATAACCGGCAGCGTAATAAGTGTACGTAAAATAAATATAACGAACAGCTCAACAATGTTTACCGGTATTTTACTGCCCAGTAAAAGTGCGCCAACCTCAGACATGTAAATTAGCTGAGTTACGCTCATTGCGGCAATAATAAAGCGAGTTACATCACTTTCAATGGTGCCCGCAGCTAAAATTGACGGAATAAACATATCGGCAAATCCCACCATAATAGTTTGTGCCGCGGCCTGTGCTTCGGGTACTTGTAACCACTCTAAAAATGGCACAAACGGCATACCTAAATATTGAAATACCGGCGTGTGCTCAGCAATAATAAGTGCAAATGTTCCTACGGCCATTACAACAGGCAGTACACCAAACACCATATCAAGTGCATTATGTACACCCTCTTTTAAGGTACCTTTAAAGCCCGACGAGTTATTGGCTTTTGCTAATGCTACATCAAGTGAGTGCCCTACTAAGCTTTTACCCGTTGGGATAGCCTCAGCATCGCGATTTGGCTCACTACCATCAATAAGCAAATCTTTTTTAAAGCGAAGTGGCGGTAAGCGCGGCACAATAATAGCGGCAACCACACCGGCTAAACATACGGTGGCATAAAATGGGGCAAATAAGTGCTCTAATTTCACTTGACCTAAAACCACCAAGCTAAAGGTAATAGAAACCGCCGAAAACGTAGTACCAATAATAGCGGCTTCGCGCTGCGTGTAGTGCTTTTGGTCGTACTGCCTTGCGGTCATTAAAATACCAACACTGCCATCACCTAACCACGACGCAGTACAGTCAACTGCACTTCGCCCAGGTACGCCAAATACAGGGCGCATTACCTTGGTTAGCATGGTGCCTGCAAGCTCTAATAACCCAAAGTTAATTAGTAAAGGCAGTAATAAACCGGCCAGTATAAATACCGAGAACAAAACAGGTAATAAGTCGTTTAATACCAAAGCGCCTGTGTTTGCAGAGGTGATTGCCTCGCTACCTAACCCTAAATGGGTCATTAGCACAAACGCCATACCAAATAAACGCACCACTAACCACACTACACTTACATCAAATAAATGTTTTAACAGGGGAGATTGGCAAATAGCGGCGGGTTTAAATACTTTGGTGATCACCGACATAACGCCAGTAATACAAATAATGAGGGTAATAATTGCTTGCGCAGAGCCAGACATCAACGCTTGCACGCCTTTAGCCATTAACGCAATAGGAATGGTCATCCCGTCTGCGGTAGGAATGGGTGTCATAAATAAAAACACACCAATTAACGACGGTACTAAAAAAGTAAACCAAGTGCGCCACGTATAGTGCCCGCGAGGAGGTAACTGAGACATATTTTTTAATCCATAAAAACTACAAAAAGAGCAAAGCGCTCTTTTTGTAGTAAAAACTTATTATTAATTATTAAATTTTGATGCCGCGCTGAATAAGTGCTGCTTCTAACGCTTGTTGTAAACCATTCATGGTGCCAGGTTCGAGTGTTTCGCCTTTGTCATCCATCCAGGTTAAGCTTGTACCGCCTTCTTTAGTTTTGCTCACTAAAATTTGGTATTGGCCTTCTTCAATTGGAAGCTGCGCAACTTCGTCGCCCCAAATAGAATCCCATACACTGCTTTCTGGCTTGTTGTAGTCGGCAGTTATTAAGCCGGTATCGGTTTTAATCTCAACAATAGTAAACGATAGGCGTTCTAAAAAGCCCGAGAAGCGGTCGAATACTGCATCGTATGATTGCTCAGTAACAAGTGCAGCATTGCCTTTGTTATCAAAGCCCATTTCTAAAGAAATAATACCTTGGCGCTTGCGGTTTTCTACTTCTAACTGACGATAGCGATAATCAAATTCAGCCACAACTTGGTTAAGCGCGCGTACTTCTAATTGCTGCTTAAGTAAATCGGTTAACGTATCATCACCTTTAAAGTCAATAAGTTCCGCGCGTAACGAAGCAGTACGCTGATGCGATTTTTCTTCAATTGTGAATCTAAAACGCTCTTGGTTTTCGCTTACCTCATCGCCCCACAACCAGCTCTCTTCAGCTTTAATTATTGAGTACCAGTCAGTTTCGATAATACCAAGTAGCTTATCTTCTTTTGTGGTTGTTGCATTATTTTCGGCAATAACCGCTTTAATTGAGTCCCAAACAAATTCATCTAAATCAACAATGCCATCGTTTTTATCAAAGTAAATACGCGCTTGTTTATCGCCCTCTTCTACCCAGCTACCTTTAGCAACAGTTAAAACCTGTGCTGGTGGACGATAGTTTGTTGCCTCAGGGTTGTTATCGTATTGGCCCACATCCATTTTATAAACCGGATCTTGCGCTGGTTGAGATAACGATGGCGGGGTTTTAACACCTTCATGCGTACGATAATTGCGTTCGTTGTGCGCTTCATTAATAAAAACATTACACCCTGATAAACTTACCAATACACTCACTGCAAGTGCTTTTGGGATCCAATACTGCACAGATATTTCTCCTTAGCATACCCTTTAATTGTTTTACACGTATATGAGTGGGTAATACCGAATTTGGTTCAGTGTAAAATCAACATTAACTTTACATTTATTATTTGGCTGTCTAATTGCAATAAAGTTCACACCTAAGTGTTATAAAATCAATCACAACAAAAAGACAAATTTTAGCTATGGTACTTTCCTGTGCCAGTAAAAACAAGGAACACAACGCTTTAAAGCGCCTTTAATTAAGTGCCTATGTAGTTTAGGGCGCTTTTTGTGTTAAACTTCGCCGCCGTGCAACGTAGTGTATGCGCAGCGGGCTATACCAACTCGGTTGTTATATTTCAAAAAACGTAGGTATTAAACTTCATGACTGCATTTTCAAATCATCAAATTGTTTTAACCGCTATTGGCGAAGATAGACCGGGAATTGTAAGTGAACTTACACAGCTTGTAAGTGATTGTCATTGCAACATTATAGATAGCCGAATAGCCATTTTAGGCAGCGAATTTACCTTTACCATGCTGCTAAGCGGCGATATGTCGGCCATTAGCCGCATAGAGCACACCTTGCCTACTAAAGGCATGGAGCTAGGCCTACTCACCATGATGAAGCGCAGCACCACTCGCCACACCGAAAGTGAATTTTGCGCAGGCTATACCCTTGAATACACAGGGATAGACACCCCAGGTACACTGAGTAAAGTAACGCGTTTTTTTGCCGATCACCACATTAGTATCTGCTCATTAAAGTCAGACACCTACGATGAAGAAACCGACACTAAAATGCGCTGCGAAATTGAGTTTAATATCCCAGTAGAGGTTGATATAGACCAATTTAAAGTGACCTTTGAAAACCTTTCGCACAGTCTTAACGTAGATTATATTTTTAAACGTATTCGCTAAGGAGCACAGCATGAACAAAATTAGCCCATTACAAGCCGGTGATACAGCACCAGAATTTAGCTTACAAAATCAAAACGACGAAACAGTCACCTTAAGTGAGCTGTTAAAAGAGCAACAAGTACTGGTGTACTTTTACCCTAAAGCCTCTACACCGGGTTGTACGGTTCAAGCCGAAAACTTACGTGACCAACAAGCGCAGCTTGCTCAATTTAACACCCGCGTTGTAGGTATTAGCCCAGACCCTATTAAGCGCCTTAAAAACTTTGAAACTAAAAAAGAGCTTAACTTTGATTTACTCGCCGATGAAGATCACGCCATTGCTGAAGCATTTGGCGTATGGGGCTACAAAAAATTTATGGGTAAAGAGTATGACGGTATTCACCGCTTAACCTTTTTAGTAGGCCAAGACGGTAAAATTAAACACTTATTTGATAAGTTTAAAACCAAAGATCACCACCAAGTGGTTTTAGATTACTTAGCGGCGGAATAAGTAAGCTGTAAGCTGTAAGCTGTAAGCTGTAAGCTGTAAGCTGTAAAAAATATACAAAAGCGTTGCTCTAGGGCAACGCTTTTTTATTAGCGTTTATTCAATGAAGTACAGTGACTCGTTACATAGTTAATTAACCATAAGCGCCACTTGAATATATAAGCTCGTAACTGTGGCTATAAATTTCTAAAATATTGCCAAACGGGTCTTCCATGTAAATCATGCGGTATGGTTTTTCTCCTGGGTAATAATAGCGCGGCGCTTTCATACGCTTTTTACCACCTGCGGCCACTATTTTATCTGCGAGTCCTTCTACATCAGGGTCTTGTACGCATAAATGAAATATTCCCGTTTTCCAATACTCAAAATTATTCTTTGGGTTTTGCTGATTTTTAAATTCAAATAGCTCAACCCCCACCCTATCCCCTGTTGATAAATGGGCTATTTTAAAACTGCCCCACCCAGCACCAAATACATCAGTACACATCTCACCAATCGGTGATTTATCTTCTGTTATTTGTGTGGGTTTCATAATTAAATACCAGCCCAGCACCTCAGTATAAAACTTAACGGCTTTTTCTAGGCTTGGCACTGACACACCAATATGCGAAAACGTTCGTGGATAAGGCATTGGCGAACCAGCTAAGCCATTTGCTAGCTCGCCTTTATCAGCTGCTTGCAGGTTGGCATTAGCATTCAAACTTGTAAACAGCATAGGCAGCGCGGCAGCACCCAACCCAGCTGCCGATAACTTCATAAAATCTCTTCGATTTAGCTCTTTTTTACTCATGGCATGTTCCTTAACGGCAAAGGCGTTAAATGTAATTAAAGGAATTAATTAGCCATGATAAATGATTGTAGCGAGGACAAAAAATTATCAAATATGATATTAATGATTACGTTTTGTGATGGTGGTTGGAAGGAGTATTTAATTCATATAGTGTTATTTGAATCAACACTATATGAATTATTGGCTTTAATTATGCAATTGCGCTTTGTCGCATGCTTTTCTCTATGGATAGGCTTTCTCGATATTCAGCAGCTTCTGCTTTCAGCGTCCAATGAACATCTAAAATACCACTCACTTCTACAGCTTGTTTCACTTCAGATATCGTTGTTTTAAAAAACTCTTTTCTTGAGTTAATCTTATTAACTGAGCATAAGTTGAAACGACGATGAAGTTCTTTTTCCAAAGTTGGTGCGTCCTCACTAAATATCATTGCATGAACATCAAAAGAAAACGGGACAGATGCATCTCCAAGCTCTTTAACACGGTCCATTGGTTCTAACCTTCGAGTCATACCTATTTTAAATACTTCTTCACCAAAACTACCAATGTTACTGATGACATAAACATGACCACGTCTAGTTTGTTGTGCCATAGAAATAGCTCTTTGTCCTTTATCCTCAGCTTCTTTTAATTGATTTTCTAAATCAAACAACTTGGCTTCATAGTCAGCTTTTTGTTCATCATTGGCAGCTAAAAGCTCTTCCCTGACTTTTTTTAGCGCTTTTTGAATTAATCGTTCTTCCTTCTCAGCTTCTTTTCTTGCTTTTTCGATATCTCGTAGCGCTTTTTCCTCTTCACGTATCTGTGCCCGAATTTCAGCTTGTTCTTCTCGTTCAATTCTTTTAAGTTCACTGACCGCGACTGCCCACTTAAGCTCTGTTAAACGAGCATTTAAATACTTTTCATTAATCCGCGCACTACGAAACGGTACGCCATTGT
The DNA here is from genome assembly GCF_002433295.1 of Pseudoalteromonas sp. UBA6610. Taxonomy (NCBI): domain Bacteria; kingdom Pseudomonadati; phylum Pseudomonadota; class Gammaproteobacteria; order Alteromonadales; family Pseudoalteromonadaceae; genus Pseudoalteromonas; species Pseudoalteromonas sp. UBA6610. Next base: position 35,828 of record NZ_DJHW01000080.1, read on the forward strand.
GATTTACTAATGCAAAAGCATCTAAAATTTCTTGGTTTATCTTCCCAAAATTGTCGTGTTTTACTTTGGATAATGCACTATCTACTTTGCCGTTAAAAGCATCAACTACAAAATGTATTGCGTATGTTTTTCTATGGTGCTCGACATAATCGCAATCGCCTGCAAAACCATCTTTAACCATTTGGCGGATGTTTTGACGTATTAATTTTAACTCGACTCCAGCCTCTTTATGGCTAAATTCATCAGCTAAATCATCTAAAACTGAGTGATTTGGTATTATGTAGTCGTCTTTATAGCCATCGATAGTATTTCGCATAGCTTTAATTGCTTGTTCATAGATATCTGCTTTTTCTTTAGCCTCGTAAGCATCACCAGCAATTTCTTTAGCTTGCTTAACTGCAAATGATGTAATTCGATCTGCCTCTTGATTAGCCTCAAGGCGAATTTTCTCAGCTTTTTCTTTTGCTTCTTTAAGCTTTTGGTTCCCTTCGGCTTTATACCCTTTCAGGGTTTCTCTTGTAGTAACAGCTTCTAGTTCAATGTCATTCGCTAAATCCATTGCATTTTGTTTTATAGTCTTTGCTTCCAACTCAGCTTTTTCTAGAAGGTCTTTAATATAGTTTTCTACTTGAATAATTGGGCTGTATTTATCAAGTAACTCTTTATTTTTAATTGATGTGTTCTTAATTTCTGCTCTTGACACATCAAGCTTGTCATTCAATGAATCTATATTTTTTTTAGATTGCTGCTTTAGGTTTTTAACCGTGCTGTACCAGCTAAAACAAATGATTATAACTACAAATGCGAGTATTGAACTAAGAAGTTCCATATCTAAATCCTTTTATTAAATTAACTACAGACCGTATCACAGATTAGCTGTACTTGATAAATGTATAGCAATACAAACCCACTCTTAAAAGCATTTGAAAATAATGGGGCTGGTAGTTTTATAAGAGTTCTCTGTTTAAAATTAAGTGGCTAAATACCAATCTATTTGATAAAAAGATAAAAAAGGAGAATTTAATTTTGAGTAAGGCAATCAAGTTGAGAGTGTATTTAGTCGCATTGATTATATGTGTTATTGGCTTTATGTTTTCACCAGCGAGTAGCCAGTTTTATACAAACCCGTTTTATATTGGCAGTTTTATTTTTGCAATCGCGCTGATTATGAATGTTATTAATTACTTTTGCCCAAATTGTAAGAAAAACCAGGTAATGCAATCAGCTACTAGCTATCGCCTGCCAAAAAATAAATGCTATCACTGCGGGGAAGAAATTAATTAGCCTTTTCGGATGGCGCTTTGCTTATCCGACCTACGCGTTTAAATAAGCTGGTGTGGTGGTTTATATAAAGAGTGAGCAATGAAGTTGTGGTGTTGGGTTTCGTTTCACTCAACCCAACCTACTAGAGAACCTGAGGGGTCACCCATTAGAAAGTTCCGGTC
>NZ_DJHW01000060.1:0-21207 GCF_002433295.1 Pseudoalteromonas sp. UBA6610
TTATTCTTACATGGATGTAAGTCATTAGAATAACGCAGGAGCAGTTATCGAGGCCACTAGGTTACAAACCTCGCGCCGCGATTAAATGGCCCCTAGATTGAACAAATTTCAATCCTGAAAGGTCAACAGGCCCTAATTAGTTTAAAGTACTCTCAAGTGAGAGTAATTTCAAATGGGCGCATGTTTTAGCCTGTAAATAAAAATGCACAGTTTTCACAGTGTGTAAATGCGATGAGAAAGTAATAATGGAAATAGATCTAGAGCAGTTTTTGCCCTATCAGTTGAACCAAATGGCAAATCTCATAAGCGATGATTTTGCGCGTGTTTATCAGCAAAAATACAACTTAACCATCCCTCAATGGCGGGTGTTGGCAAACTTAGCACAATATGGCAAAAGCAATGCAAAAGATTTATGTACTCAGGCCAATATGGACAAGTCAACGGTTTCGCGAGTTATAAAATCATTGCTGCAAAGAGGGTATGTTGAAGCACAACTAAATCAGCAAGATAAGCGAGTGACGCAGGTTATGTTAAATGAGCAGGGCAATGCAATTTACAAGCTCATAGCACGTGATTCACAAAATTGGGAAGGGCAATTAGCTGAAAAATTTAGTAAGCAGCAACAAGTCCAATTGCTAAATTTACTAAAAGAGCTTAAAGGTGCCTTATAAAATCAATCCGCAATAATACTTAATCATTTTGAGGGGATAAATAGATCATTTAATTAAGCTGGTTGGTAAAAAAAAGCCCATCAAAAGATGGGCTTTAATTAGTCGTTTTTTACGCTAATGCGATTAGAAAGTGTAACGAACACCTACACGCATTTGCCATAATGACGCATCAGATTGTACTGATGTATTTGCGTTGTTTTCATTAAAGCCTGAGTAAACGTAACGGCCTTGCTCATCAATCGTTGTAGAAATCATGCTAGCGCCAACGAAAGGACCTTTTTTAAGTACGCCCCAATCATCGTTTAATAGGTTAGTTAAGTTATCAATTACGAAGAACGCTTCACCTTTATGGCCATCCATAAAGCCTGGTAATTCTTGAGTAACTTTAAAGTTAAATTTAACAAACCAATCTGAGTTTTCAGCATTACGGCCAGTGATTTCACCACGCTCTAAACCGTTAGACGCGATAAAGTCGTTAAACGCGTTAATTTCATCAGCGCTCATGTCGTAAACAACGTTAGGATCGTTTTCAAGTGGTACGTAAAGTAACTGACGGCTACCGTTCCAGTTGCTATCCCCGAAGTTACGATCGCTACCATCAAACGTGTAGCTGTATGGTAAGCCTTTGTATGCTTCACCGTATAGGTTAAAGCGAGTAGCAAAACCATCTACAAATTCATGAGAGTAGCCAAGCGTCATAGTAAAACGATGTGGAATTTCGTAATCAGATGATGCAACACCAGGGTTACCAGGATCAGTTAGCGCAATGTTACCGTAGTTTGAGCCAGCAACAGAGCTTGTCATTGGGTTAACATCGTCTGAATCTGTGTATGCGTAACCAAAGTTAACGCTTACGCCATTATCAAACATTTTGCTTACTGCTAATGAAATAACAGATGAATCACCGCTATCACCACTTACATTTGTAAGAAGGTACTCACCAGAGCGGCCTTCAATAGACTGGTAAAGAGGGCGACCATCAAATGTAGTTTCGCCCGAATCCTGAAGTGCGATGTCACGCATTAAGGCAGCATCTTTCTTCTTAGAGTATAAGTAATCAAGTGAAATTACATACTCGTTTTCAGTTGTGTATGTTGCACCAATTGAGTATTTCCACTCTGAAGGAATTTCAAAATCTGGGTCAACAGCGTTTGTTGCTGAATCACCTGAGCCGATAACAGTGTTAGCAACTTCATCAAACATCTCTTGCGGTACTTCAAAACCAGGCGCGCCGCCATTTACGTTTGGCGTGTTGAATAAATCAACTGGGCTGCGGAATGTACCGATGTTTGTAATACCATCGTTAGAGTAAGAGTTAGATAACCAAACATTTGGGTTACCACCAGAGAATAAGCCAACACCAGCACGAACTTCTAACTCGTCTGTTGCATACCACTGGAAGCCAACACGTGGTTGAAGTAAATCAATACCATCGAACGTGCTTTGGTTACTAAAGCCGTAGCGGTCAGTAAAGTTTTGGTTGAAGTTAGGTACGTCATCACTTGTGTATTTATCGTAACGTAAACCAAACGTGATGTTTGCATCTAAGTCTGTAAATGCGTATTCATCTTGTACATAAAACGTATGCTGAGCGTATGAAAAGCTTGCAGCTGCATCGTTTGGATCGTTAGTCGCTGCAGCATTATTGTAGTAAACACGGTCAGCTAAGCCATCTTCAAAATCATCGATTGAATCAAAACGATATTCACCTTCAGTATGCTGTACGAATAAGTTAAATACGTCTAACTCTTCAAACTCATAACCAGCAGTAATTGTGTGTTGGTCAAGGTAGTAAGTACCCGCTACTTTAAATGTAGTGGTATCGTAATCTAAATCATTTGATTGACGAGAGTCATCTGGACCAATGTAAACCGTACCACCATCTTCTGTACGAATTTGCATTTCGCCAAAGCTGCTAGCAGCATCAAGTGACTGTACCGTTGCGTCTAATTCTGATTTACCAATACGAACTTCAGTTGAAAAGTCATCTGACCAATCTGAGTAAACAGAACCAATAATTGATGTGAATTCTGCACTTTGGTCGTAAAAGTGGTTAGATAATGAAACACGGCTAGAACCAGTATCAGACTGTGAAACCGTATTACCATCGTTGTAGTTATAGATTAAGTTTGCACGGTGATCTTCGTTGATGTTCCAATCTAATTTAACTAAGATTTTTTCATCTTCAACAGGCATACTTGAAGGAGTACCGCCTACGTCATAGCCATATACAGATTGAGCTACACTTGTAATACGAGCAATATCATCTGCAGTTACACTGCCGCTGCTTAAACCGTCGTAGTTAAACTGTTGCACACCTTCAAGCTTTTCGTATGAAGTGAATAAAAATAGTTTATCTTCGATTAACGGTAAGCCAACGTTAAAGCCGTAACGTTTTTCGGTGTAGTTACCGTTATCAACGTCTTCGCCTTCAATTTCGTCGCCTTTGAATGAATCACTTGTGAAATCGTAGAAGATGCCACCGTGAACTTCATTACCACCAGATTTTGTTACCGCATTAATGTTACATGAGGTAAAACCACCGTACTGTACGTCAAATGGTGCTAGCTCAGCTGAAACTTGCTCAATTGAATCAAACGAGAAAGGGGCACGAATAGTAGGGTAACCGTTAGAGCTTAAACCAAAGTTATCGTTCATACGAACGCCATCTAGCGTTAAGCTGTTGTAACGAGGGTTACCACCACCACAGTTGATTGAACCGCGGCTATCATCAATTGTGATACGCGGGTCAATACGAATGATATCTTTTAAATCACGGTTAATAGCAGGCGTGTTTTCAAGATCAGTTAAAGTAAATGTAGACGCTGGGCCAGTACCACCAGACATAGAGCTGATAGGTGCACCTGTTACTACAATTTGCTCCATGCTTGATTGTGGCTCAAGTGCAGCATTTACTGGGTAATCGTTACCAATGTTTAGGATAATGTTATTAAATTCTTGATCAGCATAAACATCAGAATCAACGATTACCTTGTAAGGACCACCAACACGAAGGCCTTTAGCAGTAAAGTAACCTGCATCGTTTGCTTCTGTTGTTTTAACTGAGCCAGACGGTACGTGTAAAATTGTTATTTTGGTACCTGGAGCTGGGTTACCGTTTGGACCGGTAATTTGACCCTTAATCGCAGAGGTTGTTTCGTTGGCGAATGCAGCGCCACTTACACTTACACACGCAGCGATAGCAAGTGAGAGTGCTGTTTTTTGAAGTTTAGTCTTCATTTTCATTTCCCGTGAAAGTTATAATTAAATTGTTATTTTAAGTAGTATAAAGTCAGCAGCGTTGTTGAATTTATACTCTTGTAATATGCAAAATTAATTTGCACAATTTATACTTGTATACTTAACTAAATTTGGATTAATTACTTATTGTTATGTTACCGCCGTTATGTGACAGTATTATGAAATGCAAACTTTATAATTCCTTTTACAATTAATTATTTACATTTTGTAATTAATACATTTTTAGCTGTATTATTTTAGCTATACTCCAAACCGTGTATAAACATAAATTAATTCCCGTGTGTAGGTTTTTTATTTATAGGTTGATTGTTATTTTGTCGTTATTTTTAATTTTTTATTGTCATCTGACGAATCAAATAAATAGTTCAATACACCCGCAAGCCTAACGCCTGCTTTTTGCAAACGCTGCTTAACAAGCGGATTGTATTTGAAAACATAACTATAGCTCACTTCATCACTGGTTGAGGTATAAATATCTTCGGCCAGTTTGTGAGATTCCATCAGCCAAGTAGTAGGGCTGCTGTTTAAGTATGTTTTAATTAATGCTGCATCGTCGGTATCTATAAACTTAGCGTATTCAGTGTAAGCTAAGTTTTCATTTTCTATTAATCCAGTGTCCCAAAGGCTGTGCAAATTGGTTTCGTTGTCAAAAAAATCAACTTTAATTAAATTGCCGCCTCTATCTTCACTTCGCCCAGCATGAAATGGTTGATGGCTGTCGCCAACCAAGTGAACTAAAAACTTTAAAGCAAACTGTTTTTCATTAAGGGAAGAGGTAGATGACTGAAGTGTATTAATAGAGAAGTAAATACCTTCTAGAATATTTGTAACATCGTTTTTGCTGTGTGTATGTGCGTGATTTAGAGAAAGTGTTTTATTTTTAGGAAGATTTATGTAGTGCCAGCGTGAAGATTTTTTACGCCAAAATAGTTCAGGACTAGATCGCATTTCATCTGCCCAAGTAGAAATTTGAGATAGGGATTGTCCTTCTAATAGTGGCAACAGGTTATGCACTGCTTCGTCACTCAAATGTTGCTCAGCAATATGCCCAACAATTCGATGACCATTTTGACCCCACGCATACGCTTTAGAAGTTGTAAAAACAGCACCAATTATTAACGTTGTTGCTACGAGAGTAGCAATTTTAATGCGCATCAATGTTTCCTGCATTTATTTTTATTCACCTATTAGCTGGTGTAAACATTGTGATTGTTTTTGCTAAATATAGAAAGGAGTCAAGAGTATTCATTATTTCTTATTCATAATCACATTAAATCAATAACTTACCTTTGATAGGTAAAATTACTTGTTGTAATAAGTAAATAATATTGTTCAAATAAAGCCTTAGCGTTGTTAGGTACATCTTATTGATGGGGTTTGGAAAGGTCATGTTACATAAACTGTCGTTTGTTACACTTTTGTTTCTGGTTATGGTTGCTGCATGGTCTGTTGGAAAGGTGAGCGTTAAAAGTGATGAAATAAATTTCCCGGAACTAATAAAAACGTCAACACAATGTTATACAACAGCCAGTGAAAACAAAAATCAGCTTATTGTATTTACGCCATCGCAAAGCGTGGCAGAGAAGCTTACAGAGTCTCTATGCCTTGATACCGTGGTAACGAAACAATACGGTTCAGTTAAAGGTTACTGGGGTGACAGTACAACGGAAAGCTTCGATTTTGTCGGCAAAGGGATTGCAGACCTCGTACTTGCAAAAAATAATATAATGGACGCCTTTAATGCAGAGCTAACTTATAACTATCAATCTGTGGTGGGCTTTTCTGATTACACCGCATTTTTTATCTCCTCAAAAGAAAAACCACGCTTAACAAAACAATACTTTTTAGATAAGCGTATAGGCTTATTAGATTACCCTACAAGCCGCTCTGGCCATATACTTCCAAAGAAAATGTTTAAAGATTTAAATATCAACTTAGCCAATTTAGATATTACTTACGCCAGTTCGCACAGCGAGCTTCGTGACTTATTAGCTAATGGGCAGGTCGATATTATTGCGTCTTTTTGGAAAGAAAGTGATGCTGCTCGTTTTTCAAAAAATTATATAACCCCTTTAAGTAATAAAATTTCAGGTTCGCGCTGGTATCTAAAAATGCAGCAAAACAATACAGACCTTTTATGTGCTGTACAGCGTCATATTCTTGATATGTCAAAGGAGCAAACACTGAGTTATTACAAAGAGGCGCAATCGTACTGGGATTGCAGTTCAGAGCAGGTAACAGCTAAAGATGAGAGCGTTAAAAATGGATAAGTATAAATATGTTTTTTTTGGCTGCGCTGTTTTTATTATTAACTGTTTAGTGTTTTATGTGTCTGTAATAAATGAGCAGAGTGACGCTATTAAACGCCAGGTTATTGAAACCGAAAAACAAGTTGCGCTGGATTTACCGTTAATTGCGCTCTCTAATGAGCTTTTAAAGCACTCGGGTAACCAACATGCAGTGCAAGACTACTTATTAAAGCTCAACGGCTATTTAGACAATAACCTTCGCTTAGTTAAAATTGTGCCAAAATCTGCTAAACCTTTAACTTTAAAGCCAAACCAGTTTATAAGAACACTCAAGTCGAGCACTACCCATGTCTCTTTAGTGTTTGAGAAAAACGCACATTTTTGGTCAGAAAACAGGTTTTTGATTTGCTTGTTATTTTTGGTTTTGAGTATTTTATTTAGCAAATGGCTGAAGTCTATTATAGGTATGCCTGTAGATGCTAAAGGCCCATCATTAAACGCTGATACTGACTTAGGGAAACCAAAAGAGCTGGCATTGATCATTGATTTAAACACTAAAACACTCAGTAATAGTTATATGCCTGAGGCTACAGTGTGTTTAGCTAACAAACCGTTATGCTTTTATTTAGCATTAATAGAGTTTTGTCGTGATAATAAAGATGTTGTGCTAAATCAAAATAAATACGTGCCAGATGAGCTTATAGAGCTTGCTAATAAGTACTTTTATAGGTTGATTGAGCTTGGGCATACTATACGCAAGCGGCCAAATTTTAATAGCAGCTTAGAAAAAACCCTCAGTGAAATTCGTGCAGCCCTAGACGAAGTCTTAAACGAACACCCTGATATGAAAGATATTTATTATCCGCCTAAAGCATATGGCGAGGGCTCTCGCTCACGTTTACACAGTTACGGTTTAATAAATATTGCAAAGGGAAACATAGAAATAAAAGGAAAGTAGTCAGCTACTTTCCTTAAACATTATCTTTTAATAACGTTTTGTTATTTAGGTGCAAACTGCGCAGCTTTAAGTGGACTATTTTGCGATACAAAGGTTTTAAGTGCCTGGGCATCGGTTTCATCTGTGCTCACAAACCCTTTGAGTTTATTAATAGCAGGGTAACCGTCACCACCTGATGCGTTATAGCTATTTAAACTCATACGGTAAGTTTTATTTTCATCAAGTGGCTTACCATCAATGAGTACACTGACTAATTTGCCATTTTTACGGGTAAACGCTAATTTGTGATATTGCAAATAGGCACCTGCATCAACAGGGAAGCTGGTCACTGTTTCTAAGTAGTTCCATAAATCACGCCCTTGCCAGTCCATGTAAGTAATGCGGTTTTTAAACGGGTGTACTTTTAAAATATCTTTATAGCTAATATCGCCAGCTTCAATAGAGCTCCTTATTCCGCCACCACTAATCAGGCCAAAGTCGGCGCCAACAACATTCATTTGTGCCTGTATAATCACACGCGCTAAATTAGTTTGTTGGTAACGCACCTTGTTTCTATCGCCCTCTAAACGCGCATCAACACTGCCAATTTTACCTGCAATTTGTTTTGCGCCTTTTGCTTGGTAACTTGCTAAAAAAGCTTCTAGGGTCGGATCGGGTTTAATGTATTCGTTGGCTAATACTTGTTTACTAGACCCGTCGGCTTGAATTTCATCAACATATAAATTAACTGGCAGCAATTTATAATCGAGTAGGGTGAGCTTTTCGTTTTCTAGCTTAAACTCTGCCTTACCCACATACTTGCCCCACTCATGTGCTTGCATAATCCATGTGCCGTTTTGCTGATCGGGCTTACACGCAAGACCGGGTTTAAAGTTATCGTCATTTTTATTTTTAGCTGCCATACAAACCGGCTCTTGCGAGTGACCACCAATAATCATATCTAAGGTATTAGCGGGTAAAGAGCGGGCAAGTGTGACATCGCCCGGGGCATTAATCCCAAAGTTTGCATCTACATAATGGCCCATGTGAGTAAGTGCAATAGTGATATCGGGGTTGTATTGCTCATTAATTTTTTTAGCGAGAGCTGCCGTCACATCAACGGGGTCTTTAAATTCTAAATGGCCAATATATTGTGGGTTAGCTATTTTAGCGGTGTCTGTAGTGGTAAGTCCTATAACCGCAATTTTTAAGCCCCCCTTTTCAAAAATTTTATAGCCTTGAAATGCGCTTTCCCCAGTTGCTTTATCAAAAATATTTGCAGACAGTAAAGGAAAGGTAGCCCATTGTTGCTGCTTAGTTAAAACGCTCAGTGGGTTATCAAATTCATGGTTACCAATGGCCATAGCATCGTAACCGAGTAACGACATTCCCTTAAAATCAGGCTCTGCGTGTTGTAAGTCTGACTCAGGTATACCGGTGTTAATATCACCGCCAGAAAGCAGCAATACTGCATGGCCTTGCTGTTGAGCTTTGTTACGTAAAGCGTCAATTAACGTTTTACGCGCCGCCATACCATATTCACCTTTTTCGTTATGCCAAAAGCGCCCGTGATTATCGTTAGTATGTAATACAGTAATATACTGTGGGGCAGTGGAGGTGTTTAAAGGTGAGTTTGTACAACCTATAACAGATAAAATAACTGAAAATAAAATAATTATACGCATGAAATACCCATTTATTATGGTGTGCTTAATTTATTAGGCGGTTAGTTTAAACTAATTTAGCGATAAATAACGTACTTATTTTATACTTTTTTATATTCGATTTTTAAAAGTAATATTAAATTATTAAATGCTTTTACACAAAGCGAATACAGCGAGTGTTATTTAAAAGAATATGTAATGAAGTGTAACTAAAAGGGTGTTAATTGTAGTTGTGCCTTCTAAATGCTTTTCCTTGGCGTATAGTGTGGATTAACACTTAATTTAAATAACAATAACAAAAAGGACTCATAATGAAAAAGTGCCTGATTGGCTCACTACTTGCGTTTTCGTGCTTTACTAGCCAAGCCACTATTGTTGAAATGCAAACTTCGCACGGGGTGATAGAGCTTAACTTGTTTGATCAACAAGCCCCCAATACGGTTGCTAACTTTTTAAGTTATATTGAAGATGACGCGTATAACCAAACCGTAATACACCGCTCAGTCAGCGACTTTGTAATACAAGGCGGTGGCTTTACATTTACCGACGAATTAGTGCCAATAACCACCAAGCCTGCTGTTGTTAATGAGCCTGTTTTATCTAATGTGAAGGGCACAATCGCGATGGCTAAATTAGCCAACGATGAAAACAGCGCAACGAGCCAGTGGTTTTTTAATATGGTTGATAATAGCGAAGCGCTTGATACCCAAAATGGCGGTTTTACCGTATTTGGGCAAATTACAGCGCAAAGCCAAGCTACGCTCGATAATATTGCTGGATTGGTACACTGCGGCGATATCCCGTTGGTTGATATAACCAGTGAACAATGCTCAAGTAGCGATGTCGCTCTGAGCAGCGCTAACTTTGTAACTATTAACAGTGTGGTGGTATTAGATGACGACCCGCTTTCATCGGCCAACTTAAACCCAACAGCCAATACATTAATAAGCCAAGACGATTCATCAGCAGAGGCTGGCTCATCAAGCAGTTCGGGTGGGAGTATGGGTGTTGGTTTTTGCTTAATTGCACTGCTTGGTGTGGGTAAACGCTTAAAACGCGCTAAATACTAATTATGTGTTAAACAGTAAATAAAAAAGCGGCTAATTAAGCCGCTTTTACTAAAATGCTAAAATTCGCCAAACAATCGCGAGCCATAAAGCAAACACACTGGCGCAGCCTAGTAAAAAAACATTAAAGCGCATTCTTACATTATTACTGCCAATATGAATAACCGTATGCACAATACGCGAAATAACAAATAAGCACGCAAGCGCAGTAATTAAGTAGCTAGCGCTGTTAAGTTGCAATGCAACAATACAACCGATATAAAAAAGCACTGGTATTTCAAACTGATTGGTAAAGTTTCTATCTGCTACGCGTACGGTATCGCCTGCGTTATCAAGGCGCATGGTTTTAAAATCGCTCAACTGTAATTGTTTGTTTTTTGCAGCAGCAAAGCGTCGCTTGCCCATAATTAACATTACAACGAGCGATAACGTTACTTGTGCAAACATGGCGAGTATTATTATTTTTTCCATCCTATTTCCTTCGTTATTATTTTACTGACTTTAAGTATGCAGGTGTTTTTCACAATGTGTTACATAAATTAGTATTATTTTGTGGTAAACCCTTAATTGTTAGTGTTAATTTAGCTCTATTACGTTGTTTTGAGCGCATCCTAAGCGCAATTTTAATGGAAAAACAAAATGAAAAAAATTCTTGGTTTTAGCGTCATCGCTTTAGCAGTTTTAAGTGGCTGTACTAATACATCATCTACCCCATCGGTTGCTAGTTCTTCGCAAAGCTCCTTACTCTCAGACACATTAGTTGTAAGCCCAAATGATACGCGCGAATATAAAACCCTTACCCTCGAAAACGAAATAGAAGTAATTTTAGTCTCTGATCCAAGCGCTGAAAAATCAGCAGCCTCGCTAAGTGTAGGCGTAGGCTTACTACACGACCCTATGATGCAGCAGGGTATGGCACATTACTTAGAGCATATGCTTTTTTTAGGCACAGAGCGCTACCCCGATACAAAAGGCTACTCTGACTTTATGACCAAAAATGGCGGGGTAAATAATGCGTATACCTGGCTCGATATTACAAACTACATGTTTAAAATTAATAACGATGCCTTTGATGAAGCGCTAGACCGTTTTGCTGATTTTTTTAAAGCCCCTAAGCTGTACCCTGAATATACAGATAAAGAAAAAAACGCTGTAAATGCCGAGTGGTCAATGCGCCGCGAAATGGACTTTTTTGGCCAGTTTAAACTTGCCCGTAAAATGATGGGCGATCACCCGGCAAATCGCTTTTTAATTGGTAACCTAGAAACGCTAGGAGACAAAGAAGGCAGCCAATTACACAAAGAAACGGTCGACTTTTACAATAAATACTATTCATCTAACATCATGAAAGTGGCGCTTATTTCAAACTTGCCAATTGAGCAAATGGAGCAAAAAGCAAAAACTTATTTTGCCGATATCAAAAATAAACACATTGAAAAGCCAACCGTTACCGCAGAGCTTGATTTTGATAAAGCCGGTGGCAAAAAAGTATATTACTCACCTAATGAAGACGTAAAACAGCTGCAACTTGAGTTTACTATTAATAACAACAGCAGCGACTTTGCGGTTAAACCTAACCGTTATGTCAGTTATTTATTAAGTAATGAAATGCCAGGTAGCCCAGCACAATTACTACGCGACAAAGGCTGGGTATCGCAATTAACAGCATCTCCTTCTCCTAGCCAGTACGGCAATTACGGCGCGCTTACTATTTCGCTAGAATTAACCGATGAAGGCATGAAAAACCGCGAAACAATTGTCGCAACTATTATGCAATACATTGAACTGATTAAAAAAGAAGGTGTAGATGCTAAGTACTTTAATGAAATTCGTACATCACTTAGCAATCAATTTAAGTTTTTAGAAAAAGGCGATGAGTTTAGCTATGTCAGCGCGCTTACTGGTAGCATGCAAGATTACCCATTAAATCATGCCATTGATGCGCCTTACTATTATGCCAAATTTGACGCAGAGGCGATAAACGAAGTACTTAAGCAATTAAATGCTGATACGCTGCGCGTTTGGTATATTTCGCAACAAGAAGAAACCGACTCGCAACTGCATTTTTATGATGGTAAATACCGCATAGAAGATATTAGCGATGCCGAAATTGCCAGTTGGAAAACATCAAGCGAGTTTAAGCTTGCTTTACCAAGTGTAAATAACTTACTACCTGAAAGCTTTGCTATTAAAACAGCTGAGTTTAAAGAGCAGAAACACCCTGAACTGGCTTACGATAAAAACGGCGTAAAAGTATGGCGCCAAGCAAGCCAAAAATTTGCTGCCCAGCCAAAGGGGTTGGTTGAGGTATATATTAATACCCAACCAGGCTTAAATGATATTAATGCTGAAGTACTTTACTCAGTATGGGCCGACTTATATAACATTCAACAAAGCCAACTAAGCACCGAAGCCGCCATTGCCGGCATGAGTGTAAACCTTGCGCCAAGTAATGGTTTAGTTTTATCAATGAGTGGCTTTACCGATAAGCAAGATGTACTTTTAAAACAAGCGCTAAGCGGGTTAAAAGCCGACGTAACGGCACAAGCATTTACCCAAGCAATTGATCGCTACAAACGTGGCTTGTTAAATCAGCAAAAGCAATTTCCGTATGCACAAGCATTTGGCGCCTACTCAAAACTTATCCGCACAGGCAGCTTTGATACAGAGGCACTGATAAAAGCGGCAGAATCGTTAAGCGTTGCCGATTTAAACAAGCTAAAAACAGCCACATTTGCCACCAACGATTTACGTGTATTTAGCTACGGTAATTACAACCAACAAGATATAGAATCGATAGCCACTGAGTTAAGTGCCACTTTACCAAGCAATCATACATCGAGTGAGTTTGCGCGTAGTAAAGCATGGTTACCACAGCCAGGCGAAACGCGAGTATTGCAAAAAGATATTGATGTTGCCGATGTGGCAGTAGTTGATATGACCGTTCACCCAGTGCCAGGGTATAAACAAAAAGCGCAAGCTGCGGTGTTACAAAGCCACTTTAGAACCATTGCATTTGATAAAATGCGTACCGAAGAGCAACTTGCATACGCCGTAGGCGCGCTGGCTCGCCCAATAGAGGATTACTCGGCAATTGGCTTGTTTATTCAAACACCTGTTAAAGGACCAAAAGAAATACAGGCACGTTTTGATCAATTCAAAAAAGAGTACGCGGTAGAGCTTGATAATATGAGCTTAGATACTTTTGCTCAACTTAAAAATGCCACGCTTGTATCACTAAAAGAGCAGCCTAAAAACCTAAGCGATGAAATGGGGCCACTTATTACCGATTGGTATCGTGAAAACTTTAACTTTGACTCTAAGCAAAAGCTAATTGATGAAGTTGAAAAAGTAACGCTTGAAGATATTAAGCAGTACTACAAACAAACTATGTTAAACCCACAAGCCGCACGTTTAAATGTGCAGTTACGTGGTACTAAGTTTGTAGAAAGCGACTTTGCTGATTTACCAAATCAAACCAAAATTCAATCGCTTGAAACCTATTACAATGGTATTAAACTACAAAAATAAGCTATATTTATACGGCTAAACGAATACCAATCCGCTTAATTAAGTATTATTGTGGATTGGTAAAACACCCCAGTGTAGTACTACATTGGGGTGTTTTATTTGTATTAACTTAATTTATGCCATAACAATAAAGCCGACAACGGCAAGTGCCGCGGCAATTAATGTATAAGGCAGTTGTGTTACTGCATGGCTCATTAAATTACAGCCAGAGCCTTGTGCTGCAAGTACGGTAGAGTCTGAGTAAAAACAGGCTTGGCTACCAAATGATGAGGCCGATAACAACGCGCCAATAACCATCGGAATATTAGCATCAACGGCAGTTGCCAGTGGCATAACTATTGGGATCGACACAGCAAAAATACCCCAACTAGAGCCTGTAGCAAACGCTAACACTGCCATAGCAATAAATACCACCGCCGGTAAGTATTGGGCAGTCATGTACGGGCTCAAACTACCGATCACAAACTGCGCTAAGCCAATTAAGTCGCACACATCTTTAAATATAAATGCCGCTATTACAGTGCCAATAGCCGGTATCATGCTTTTAAAGCCATCAAGCATGCGCTCTATCATTTCGCTAAAGCTCATTAATTTTTGTAGTGCATAAAAAGGAAGCGTTACCGCCATAGTTGCCAATAAGCCTTTATATACATCTATTTCAAAGTAAACTGTAAAGGCTACTAGTAAAATTATAGGCAGTAAAAAGCTGTGCAATTTTCCTTTAGGGTCGGCATCTTCAAAGCTTTCTTCTACTGCTTTTACAGCGTATTCGTCGGCTGTTTGAATATCACTAAATTGCGCAGGGTCTACAGTGGCCTGCTCAACTTGTGCTAACCTTTCGGCTTTTTTCATAGGCCCAATAGCAGGTATTACACCCAGTACCACTAACAAAACCACCAATACTGCAAACCAGGCGTAAAACATATAAGGAATGGCTTGAATATATACCGCAATGCCTTTGCCTTCCTCGGCAATGCCGTTATCGACTAACAAGCCGCCAAAAAATACAGCCCAAGTCGATAAAGGGACAAGTACGCAAATAGGTGCCGCTGTTGAATCTACAACGTAGGCAAGCATTTCTCGGCTAACTTTAAATTTATCGGTAATGCGTTTCATCGTTTCACCAACGGTAAGCGCATTTAAATAGTCATCAATAAAAATAACCACACCTAAACAAAAGGTCATAAATAAAGAAGAGCGTTTACCTTTAGTGTATTTTAGCGCTAATTTGCCAAACGCCGACGCACCGCCAGTGCGCACTAATAAAGCGATTAAAGCGCCAAAGCCTCCGCACACGAGTATTAACCAACCTATGGTTTCGTCGGTCATTACTTTAAGTGATGTGCTGGCAAAGTTAGCAAGCACCTGAGCTGGGTCGGCTATTACTAAGCCAACTAAAGCGCCAATAAGTAAAGATAAAATAGGGCGGCGTAAAACAACAGCCAATACCACAACCACCGCTGGTGGCAGTAAACTTAATGCAGAAGGTTCAAGCATTTAAAGATTCACAAAATTAAAAGCATATTTAAATAATAAATTGCTTAACAAAAACAAAGCAGGTAATAGTTATTACGTGCCAAGTCACTGCTTTTGCCGCGTAGGGTGCTTTGCTGTTATGTTAAATTAATAGCGAAAGGGAAACGCGTTGGCTTTGGCGCCAGACGGTGCAAGAGAAGCATGCCGCTATTGTTGTGCCTGTAAAAACATCGGCGCAAAAATAATCCGGTTTTGTATTTCAGTCAATAAAAATTTACGTACAAAATAACTTTTTATAGGAGATAACGTGGAGGTCGTATTTAAAACCCAACGTTTATTATTGCGCTATGCAAATGAGCACGATGCAGCCATGTTACTTACTTTGGTGAATCAGCCAAATTTTATAAAATATATTGGCGATAAAGCCATTTATACGCACAGCGATGCCAAGCGTTACATTGAGCAATCGTTTAGGGCAGCCTATAAACACCAAGGGTTTGGCCCTTATATTATTACTTTACACAATGGTGAAGTAGTAGGAGTTGTGGGTTTTTATAAACGCGACGTACTGCAACTGCCAGATTTAGGTTTTGCCTTGTTAACCCGTTATGAGAAAAACGGTTATATTTTTGAAGCGGCCAAAGCGCTATTACAAAATAGGCACACACTTGGGATAAAGCAGGTAAGTGCTATCTGCGCAGCTAATAATACCGCATCTCAGTGTGTATTATTAAAGTTAGGTTTTAATAGGGTAGGCAAGGCGGTTATTAATAATGATAAAACCGCCGTAATTATATATGGTTATTAAAGACGCGCTTGCTCTATGGCTTTTGCTACGCTTAGGTTTATGTTTTGCCAAGTTTGCTCAAGGGTAGCCACTAAGCCATCGTAACCATCATCTTCTATTGGAACTACATGCGAAAAATTATGCACACTCATCAGGCGGCGGCCGGTTTCTGGGTGGGTGTAATATAAGCGCCAAAGACCAGAAATATCAGCGTTGCCTTGCATATCGCCATTAAAGTGGTGCACTTCATACTCAAGCTCGTAAAACGTTTGCTGATCAAGCTCGGTAATTACCGGTAAGCCCTTAATGACCATCCAATTAGGCATTGCATTAAAAAGGGTTTGTTGCGCTGTGGCTGTGAGCATCACATCGGGCGATTCACCCCATAGGTTGTAATTTGCCGCATGGATTTGGTTGCTATCAATTTTCATTGCTATACCCAAATTATTTAAAGCGCCTCTAAGGGCCACGGTTTGCACTCTTAATTGGGCATCAGTTTCTTTTACATGGCGTGATGATGAAGCAATGGGTTGTTCAAACTGATAATACTGCGTTGCGGTTTGAATTGACGCACTGCACCCTGCAAGGGTAACTAACACGGTTATGGCTAAAAATAAGTGTTTCATTATTGCTTCCTTGGTTGTGGATCAGCAGGGAGTGCTTTATCAAAAATAAACATATTAGGTTGTTCGTTTAAACCCCGTGTAAGCGGCTGAATTTCTTCACTTAAGCGTTTAAATTCAAGCAAGGTTTGCTGTAATTGATGATGAAACTCAGAGCCGGCCTGATAACTTGCCATGGTTTTATCAAATTGACGCATGGTCACTTCAAACTGCTCCATACTTTTGGTCATTTTATCAAAGTTACGGTTAAAGTCGCCGGGTAAGTTTTGGGTATCTTTTTGGCTTAATAACGCACGCATTTCGTTAGCAAGCGCTTGGTAGTCGCTAAATGTAGCCTGCATTTGTGCTAGGCTGTCTTCAATTTTTAAATCGTTTACCTTGTTAAGCACATCCGAGACCTGATCGGCAAGCACCGTAATGCCGCTAGAAATACTCGGAAATACATCATATTGGGCAAGCTTTGCTAAATGCGCTTTTGGTGCGTCGGGGTATATATCAAAATCTACATACACTGCACCAGTTAAAAGGTTGCCAGGTTTTAAAGAAGCGCGCATACCATTTTTTATCCAGCCGGTTAGGCTACTTTGCCAAAACTCTTTGGCCGCTGCGCTATCGTGATATAAACGACCATACTCTATTTTAATCAGTACCGGCACCGCCGTATTATGGTTTTTAAAATGTGCAGGTTTACCATTAACAATAACGTTAGCGGGGGCTTCTACCACGGTACCAATTCGGGTGCCGCGATATTCCACAGGCGCGCCGGGTCTTAGGCCACGTATAGATTGTTCAAAATCAATAATGTAGTAATCAAAGTCGTAAAAGCGCTCTTCTAGTGCTTCTTTGTAGCTTTGGCTTAGCGAAAAGTTGTGGCCGTCTTGGGCTAAGTCGCCTGGGGCTTGTTGCTCTGGTAAGCCAACCGAAATACCGCCTTTGAGGAGTTTACTTAATGAGCCGGTACTTATATTAATACCATCGGCCGACAAATCTATTTCAATGCCGGCATTAACCCAAAATATAGAGTTTAATGTTATGAGGTTTTGATACGGCTCGTTAATAAAAATACCGTACTTCATTGCTTGGTTTTTCCAGTCAAAAGTAGCGGTTTCTATTTGGCCTATTTTATAGTTTTTAAAAAATATCCCAGTGCTTACCTCTAGCACTTCAGCGTTGTAGCTGAGTAACTGAAAACGCCCACCTTTAACATCTTTACCAATAAGGGCTGGCTCGTCTTGTAATACAAAACGCTCTTTTAGTTTTTTACTCTCCCCCGGTGAAAACTCTAAATAAACACCCGACAAAAGCGTACTCATACCACTAATGCCCGTTTCGTCTATACGGGGTTTCACAACCCAAATTTTAGCATCGTCGGTGAGGAGCTCATTATAGTTTTTGTCTATTTGTGCGCGGGCAATAACGCTATCTTGCGAGTCAGAAAGGCGTATAGCATCAATTTGACCAATTTTAACACTGCGCACTTTTATTTCTGTTTTACCTGCAATAATGCCTTCTGCGTGGGGCATTTTTATATAAATAGTAGGGCCTACATTTGCTTGGTATTGATACAACATCCATATACCAACTAATAAGGCTATCAGTGGAATAATCCAAATAGCAGAAATTTTTGGTTTTGTTGTTACATTAGCCGTTTCGGTCATGCTTTATTCTCTGAATGTTAGTTTTTTGGTGTATCCCACAACAAGCGCGGATCAAACGCATGTGCAGCCATCATTTGGCATATTACCATAACAGTAAAAAATACAATGCCTAGCCCTGGGGTAATTGACATTAAGTTGCCTAGTTGCACTAAGGCAACGAGTATAGCAACAACAAATACATCGATCATTGACCATTTGCCAATAAATTCAGTAAGTTGATAAATTTTAGTATAGCCTTTAGTGTGCTTGTTAGCAGGTTTTGCCACCATAATGCATAAAAAGCTAAGCACAAAGGCTTTGGCCAGTGGCACCACTACGCTGGCCAAAAATATAATGGCAGCAATAGGGTAGGAACCACTTTTCCAAAGTGTCAGTACGCCGCCAATTAAGGTTGACGGTGACACATCACCCAGGCTGGTGGTGTGCATTATTGGTAATAGGTTTGCAGGTATGTAACACAGCACAGAGGTCACCAACCATGCCGTTGCTTTTTGAACACTGTTGGGGTTTCTTACATGGGTTTTAGTGTGACAACGCGGGCAAATACTACTTTTACATAGTTGATGGCATACGTGGCAAGCTTTAATGTTTTGATCAATAGCGCGCTTGGCATGTGCTGCGTCTTCAAGTGTTGTTGCTGGTTTAATATGTGCCCATAAGCGCGGCTTATTTAAATGGGCAAGCGCCGCAATATACATAATAACAAAGCCAATATATGCCCAAAAGCTGGTGCCAAAACTAATGTCGGCAAGCGACATAATTTTAACCATGCTTACTAACACGCCAATTAAAAATATTTCAGACATGATCCACGGCTCAAGGGCCAAGGTAAACTTGAGCAATCGCCTAGCAATGGCCTCAGGCAAGGATTGCAAAAGCCCAAGATGCATAGGAATAAGGATGATCAGTAAGCTCATTGGCAGCGCAATAATGCTTAAATCAATAAATAAGCCAAGTAACTCACTGTCGTAATTAAATAAAATTCGGGCAGCATCAGGCAGGGTGATGGTTTGCGTTATGCCGCTGCTACTAAATGAAATAAACGGGTAAAACATGCTGCTTAATAGCATTAGTAATGAGCCAATACTTAGCGCAACCACTTTACTGTCGTTGTTTACATTGCCTTCGCACAACTTATGGTGACAATGCGGGCACACGGCCATTTGCTTATCGGCTATTGCGGGTATATCAATTATTAGGTCGCAGCACGGGCAAATTGTTTGCAAGTTATAACCATCAAAGAAGAATGTTTACGCAATTTTGCTATATTTAAGTTATTAATACAACGCGATTCATCATTAAGCGCAATAACAATACGTTAAGGATAGATGTGAGGCTGTTATTACTTTGCTTTATTAGCTGTTTTTTTATAAGCCCGCCAGTGTCTGCCGCTTGGCAAAAACAGCCAATTGTGATTGCTGCCAGTGCGACTATTCCTCCCTATGTAATAGAAAAAACAGATACGGGTATACAACTTAATATAATTAAAGCGGCACTTATTGACCAAGGCTTAGATAATATTGTGGTTATTTACATGTCTAACAAGCGCGCCGAGCAGCAACTGCATAGCGGTAATGTGGATATACTGCTTAATTACGCAGGAAAGCGCGGCGCAGGTATTTACCCTAGTCAGCCAGTATTGAGTTATAAAAATGTGGCGGTATCACTTAAAAAGCGCAACTTTACTATTGAGACGATAAATGAGCTAAACAATAAAAGTGTTTTAGGATTTCAACATGCAACAGCTTATTTACCACCCCCATTTGCAAAAGGGGTTGCTCAGTTTGCAAGTTATGAAGAAGTAGTCAATCAGCGTGCGCAAGTCGATAGGCTAATGAAAGACTGGGTGGATGTAATTATCCTCGATGAGCGCATATTTCATTACTATAACCATGACTATGCGCACTCATTACCCGTTAATATTCACCCAATTTTTCCCAAAGCCCCACGCCCTGCTTATTTTAACAACCCAGTGCTGCAAAAAACATTTGATAAAGGCCTGCTAACTATAAAAGCAAAGGGAAAATATCAACAAATAATGAGTGGTTACCACTAAGCTCATTAGTAAGCTAAGCGGTACTTAATCAAACAAAGCAACGGTTTGACGTGTCAAAGCAATTAGCTCCCCCGATTGCGACCAAATACAGCCATCTTCTAAGCCATAACCCCCTTTAGCATGATGTGTAATTGCTTCAAAGCCTAACCATTCACCGGGTGTAAGCGTTGGTTCTTGCACAAATTCTAAATACCACGACATGCTACTTGCTGGAGCCGGCTGTTTAAACATTTGTAATAATGTAGGAGGCCATGCATCGGTAAGGGCTATTATATGTGCTTCGGTAATTGCCTCTGGGGTATGTTTAAAGCGCATCCAGCCGCCTAAATGCGAGGTCTGTGCAGCGCTAAAAGGCATAGCGCCTTGTTGCGGACATAAATCAACATGCTGAAAAAACTCAGGCATCTGCCCTTCAATAAACGGCAATGTATGACGTGCATCCACAGGCTTTAATCCCATTTCTTTACTAACCGGTACATTAACACCCGATTGCCTATCAATAGCAAAACACGCTTGGACAATAACGCACACTTGTTCACTCTGAATCACTTTAGCTAATACCTGAGTACTGCTTTTACCTTGGCGTAAAATTTCAACTGACAATGAAAAAGGCGTGTCGGCAAGCAGCGGCCCAACAAAATTAGTGCTTAAAGACAGTAATCGTCTACTTGGGTCAATGTGTTTTCTGATTGCTTGATAAAGTAGTGCAGCAGAAAGGCCACCAAAAGCGGTTCTACCTTGGCACCAATTAGCAGGAAACTCCATTGTATTGCTGTTATTGGCAAGCGAAGCCGAAGAAGAGCTTGAAATAGCAGAGGCTTGTTTTAATAAGTCATCAAAATGCATCGTTAATATCCTTGAAATTATCATTATCAGACATATATAGCACATAACAACTGGTCAGACTAGTTGTGTTAAATAGGTGTATTTGGCGTAAAAAACATCAAACCCTACTTTTATTAAGGTTTTTTGTTAAATAAATTACAAAAAATGAATTTTTTTTCATTTTTACAGTTGAATTAACTTTGTGGCATCCCTATTTACTAGTCATCGAACGTATTAACGAATTTGAAGTTGGAGAAGATTCATGGGTAAAATTATTGGAATCGATTTAGGTACTACAAACTCTTGTGTTGCAGTACTTGATGGTGATAAAGCACGTGTTATTGAAAATGCGGAAGGCGATCGCACAACCCCGTCTATTATTGCTTACACGCAAGACGGTGA
>NZ_DJHW01000118.1:0-10311 GCF_002433295.1 Pseudoalteromonas sp. UBA6610
TGTAATTTGCAATAATCAGGGGCAGGTTTTTTGGGCTAGACGTTACGGTCAACATTCTTGGCAATTTCCCCAAGGCGGCGTTGATGACGGAGAAACACCCGAACAAACCATGTACCGTGAATTACACGAAGAAGTAGGTTTGCGACCAGAAGATGTAGAAATAGTTGCAAGCTCAAAACATTGGTTACGCTATAAATTACCCAAGCGATTAATTCGCCGCGACTCTAGTCCGGTGTGTATTGGGCAAAAACAAAAATGGTTTTTATTAAAACTGCGTTGCAAAGATGAAGATGTAAACTTGCTTAAAACACATCATCCCGAGTTTGATGATTGGCGCTGGGTGAGTTATTGGTACCCAGTAAGGCAAGTGGTATCGTTTAAACGCGATGTATACAGACGGGTGATGAAAGAGTTTGCACCGTTTGCAATGCCTTTTAATAAAAGAGAACATCATAAAGAACAGTGGCGACACAAAAGGTAGTAGCATAATTATAAAATAAGGAGCAGGTAATGCTGGCAACACTTAGAACTATTGCTGAGTCTGTTTCGCAACAAGCGAATTTAGACAGTGCCTTAGTGTGCTTTGTGAAAATGGTAAAAGAGGCCATGAAAACCCAGTGCTGCTCTATTTATTTTGCCGACTACAGCCAAGATAACTTTGTACTTATGGCAACCGAAGGCCTAAATCCCGATGCCGTAGGTAAGTTTAGAATTGGCTTTACCGAAGGGCTTGTAGGTTTAGTAGCCCAGCGTGAAGAGCCCATTAATATAGCTTTTGCAAAATCTCATCCGCGTTTTAAGCTCTCCCCCGAAGTAAACGAAGAAGGTTATAATGCCTTTTTGTCTGTGCCTGTGGTGCATCAAAAAAAGGTATTGGGCGTTATTGTTGTACAACAAAAAATGGCGCGGGTTTTTAGCCAAGACGAAGAGTCGTTTTTAATTACCCTTTCAGCGCAGCTAGCCTCGCAACTTGCGCATGCTGAAATAAAAGAGCTTTTACGCCAAGACGAATCATCACACCAAACCTCAGTGCTCAAAGGGGTCTCGAGTGCCCCAGGTATTGGGATTGGCCAAGCCTTTGTGGTACTGCCCAAGCTTGATTTTAAATCTATAGAGCTAAAAAAAGATCCTGATAGCGCCGAGCAACGCCGTTTGTTTACACAAGCCGTTGCTGCCACCCGCAAAGAATTTAATACCCTGTCTATGACCTTGAGTGACTCAATCCCGCGTGAAGCACTCGCGGTATTTGATGTATACCAACAATTACTTGATGCCAAAAGTTTAGGCCACAATGTTGAGGTACAGTTACAAGAGGGCTGGTGTGCAAAAAGCGCCTTAAAAATTGTTATTGAGCGGCTTATTTCGCAGTTTAATGCCATGCAAGATCCCTACATTAAAGAGCGCGCAGTTGATGTAAAAGACATTGGTTTAAGGGTATTACACCACCTTGTAAACACAGAGCACGCAGTAAAAGATTACCCACCCAATACCATATTAATTGCGAATACCTTAACGCCCGCCATGCTGGCTGAAGTACCCAACGGGCATTTAGCCGGTGTAGTGAGTGTGAATGGCTCAGCCAATAGCCATGCCTCTATATTAACCCGAGCGATGGGAATACCGGCTATTTGGGGTATTGAAGATTTACCCTTATTGCAATTTGATGCTAAACCAATGATTTTAGATGCCTTTGCTGGGCGTTTATATATTTCTCCTTCGCAAGTGTTACTCGATGAATACGCGCAGTTAAAGCACCAAGATAAACTACTCAATAACCGCTTTTTAGCAGAGCAAAGTGCGCAGTCGGTTACCTTAGATGGTGAGCAAATAAATTTAATGCTAAATGCAGGGCTTGAGCTTGATACCGAGCAAAGCAGTGCGCATATTTGCGATGGGGTAGGGCTTTATCGTACCGAAGCATGGTTTATGCAAAAGGGGCAATTTCCATCGCAAGCTGAGCAAGAAAACTGGTATAGGGAGGTGCTAAAAAGTTACCACCCAGCGCCAGTGGTTATGCGAACCCTAGATATTGGTGGCGATAAAGTTTTAGATTACTTTAATATTACCGAAGAAAATCCCTTTTTAGGGTGGCGCGGCATACGCATAAGCCTTGACCACCCAGAGCTATTTTTAGATCAGCTCAAAGCTATGTTAAAAGCAAACATGGGTTTAGGTAATTTAAAAATAATGCTGCCTATGATCAGCGGTACAGAAGAGGTAGACGAAGCGCTCGCGTTATTTGAACAAGCTTATTTTGAACTGGCAGAAAAACACCCAGAGCAAAACTTGGAGCGCCCAGAAGTGGGCATTATGCTTGAAGTACCCTCAAGTATATTTATGCTCGACGAGTGGGCTAAAAAAGTAGATTTTTGCTCAGTAGGCAGTAACGATTTAACGCAATACTTACTTGCTGTCGATAGAGCAAATGCGCGGGTGGCTCAGTTATTTAACCCATATCACCCCGGCGTGTTAAGGGTATTAAATAAAGTAGCGAATGAATGTAATAAACACTGTTTACCCTTTAGTTTATGTGGCGAGCTAGGCGGCGAGCCAGAGGGCGCTATTTTACTCATTGCCATGGGTTATAGGCATTTAAGTATGAACATGTCGTCGTTAACTAAAGTAAAGTGGATTTTAAGGCGCTTAAATATTAACGATATGCAGCAATTACTCGCAGAGTGCTTAGTGCAATCGAACGCTAAACAGGTACTGCGCTTAACGCGCAATTTTATGATTGAACACCAATTAGGCGATCTATTCTACACCGCCAAATAATGCAGCGCTTAAAGATGCTATTAACTTTATAATCCTTTAATATAGGCGCACGAAAAGGTATTTGAGAACACTATGTATGACTTAGCTTTACTCGTGGCCAGTTGTGCGCTACTTGGCTGTGTAGTTGGCTTTTTAGCAGGGCTATTAGGGATAGGCGGCGGTTTAATTATTGTGCCTGTTTTAAGTAGTTTATTACTGATGTTTGACGTTACTTCACCTGATCACGTATTAGTTATTTCTATTGCAACATCGCTTGCCTCTATTTTATTCACTTCTACTTCTTCAGTCTTGGCTCATCATAAAAATGATAATGTGCCGTGGCAAATTGCACCGTGGGTTATGTCGGGTGTAGGCTTAGGCGCGTTAATAAGTGGCTTTGCCGCAAGTTTAATACCCGAACAAGCATTACGCAGCGTGTTTGCAATTAGTGTTGTGTTTATTGCAGGCAGAATGGTGTGGGCATCACGTAGTAAATCGCTTAAAGAAAAACCGCTACCAAAAGGGATTATTTTAGGGAGCATTTCTGCTCTTATGGGCGCGCTTTCTGGTTTAATAGGTATTGGTGGCGGCGCACTTATTGCCCCTATGCTTAATTACTTTTCAGTTGATATAAAAAAAGCGATAGGCTGTGCATCAGCGAGCGGCATTGTTATCGCGCTATTTGGCTCTATTGGTTATATAAGCGCAGGCTGGCAGGTAACCGATTTAGCCCATGGGTTCGCAGGGTTTGTATACTTACCTGCATTATTTGGTATTGTAATAACATCGTGGTTTGTGGCGCCCTTAGGGGCTAAAGCAACTCATTATTTACCTGTTAATATAATAAAGAAAATTTTCGCGGTGTTGCTTGTGCTCATCGCACTTAAAATGGTTTTTAGCTAAAGGTTTATTTATGGCACTTGAGTTTCCTCAAATCGATCCAATAATTTTTTCTGTTGGACCGCTAAGCGTACGTTGGTACGGTTTAATGTATTTAATTGGTTTTGCATTTGCGATGTGGTTTGCTAATCGTCAAGCCGAAAAACCAAACTCTGGTTGGACTAAAGAGCAAGTTAGCGACTTGCTTTTTTACGGCATGCTAGGGGTTATTTTAGGCGGCAGAATTGGCTATGTATTGTTTTATCAGTTTAGTTACTTTTTAGAAAATCCATTATATTTATTTAGAATTGACCAAGGCGGTATGTCGTTCCACGGCGGAACATTAGGGGTTATTACCGCTATTATAGTATTTGCAAAAACCCGCAAAAAATCACTATTCGCAGTGGGAGATTTTGTGGTGCCGCTGGTTCCGGTTGGCTTATTAGCAGGGCGTATTGGTAACTTTATAAATGGCGAGTTATGGGGCCGTGTAAGCGATGTGCCATGGGCAATGGTATTTCCAACGGGTGGGCCACTTGCGCGTCACCCATCGCAGTTATACGAAGCCTTTTTTGAAGGGCTAGTCCTGTTTTTAATTTTATTATGGTTTATCAAAAAGCCTCGCCCTGCAGGCAGTGTAGCCGGTGTATTTTTATTAGGATACGGCGTATTTAGATTTTGTATTGAATATTTCCGCCAACCAGATGCGCAGCTTGGCCTATTTGCCGATTTTATCTCAATGGGTCAAATACTCTCGTTACCTATGATAATTGGTGGCCTAGGGCTATTAATTTGGGCGTACAAAAAACCGCAACCTGTAACCGCAGCAAAGGCATAGTAAGAACAGATCATGAAACAATATTTAAAATTATGTCAGCGCATCGTTGACGAAGGTGTATGGGTAGAAAACAAACGCACAGGCACGCGCTGCTTAACCGTTATTAATGCCGACTTAGAATACGATGTAGGTAATAATAAATTTCCTATGATCACCACTCGTAAAAGTTACTACAAAGCCGCAATAGCAGAGCTTTTAGGTTATTTACGAGGGTACGATAGCGCAGCGCAATTTCGCGATATAGGCTGTAAAACCTGGGATGCAAACGCAAACGATAATAACGCATGGCTAAATAACCCTAACCGCAAAGGCGAGGACGACATGGGCCGCGTTTATGGCGTGCAAGGGCGTAATTGGCAACGTCCAGATGGCTCAACGCTCGATCAGCTTGCTAAAGTAATAAATAACTTAAAAAACGGGATTGATGACAGAGGTGAAATAATTACCTTTTATAATCCTGGTGAGTTTGAGCTTGGTTGCTTGCGCCCATGTATGCACACGCATACGTTTTCGCTGCTTGGCGACACGCTGTATTTAACATCGTATCAGCGCAGTTGCGATGTGCCGCTCGGCCTTAATTTTAATCAAATTCAGTGTTTTGTATTACTGGCATTGGTTGCGCAAATTACCGGCCATAAAGCAGGTAAGGCGTATCATAAAATTGCTAATGCGCATATTTACGAAAACCAGTTACCGTTAATGCGCGATGTACAGTTAACACGTGAGCCGTTTGACTCACCGCAATTAAATATCAACCCAAACATAAAATCACTAGAAGATATAGAAACATGGGTAACACGAGACGATTTTGAAGTAGTAGGCTATCAATGCCACGAACCAATCCAATATCCGTTTTCAGTATAATAAGATTAAGGAGAACAAGATGAAAGCAGTGATCCCCGTAGCAGGCCTTGGAACGCGTATGTTACCTGCCACAAAAGCTATCCCTAAAGAGATGCTCCCTGTGGTAGACCGCCCGCTTATTCAATATGTAGTAAATGAAGCGGTAGCAGCAGGCGTTAAAGAGATTGTACTTGTAACGCACTCAAGTAAAAACTCTATCGAAAACCATTTTGATACCAGCTTTGAACTAGAAGCCACGCTTGAAAAACGCGTAAAGCGGCAATTACTTGCCGAAGTACAGGCAATTTGCCCTAAAGATGTGACCATTATTCACGTACGCCAAGGCGAAGCCAAAGGCTTAGGCCACGCAATTAACTGTGCAGCGCCAATTATTGGCAACGAACCTTTTGTGGTTATTTTGCCAGATGTAATTGTTGATGATGTAGAGAGCGACCTTAAAAAAGACAACCTAGCAGAGATGATCGCCCGTTTTGAAGAAACTAAGCACAGCCAAATTATGGTTGAGCCAGTACCAATGGACGAAGTAGACAAATTTGGTGTTGTTGATTTAGGTGACGTAGAGCTTCACCAAGGTGAAAGCTCGCCAATTATAAACATGGTAGAAAAACCGCCAGTAGATGAAGCACCTTCAAACCTATCTGTAGTAGGGCGTTATGTATTAAGCGAAAACATTTGGCCACTGCTTGCTAAAACGCCGCAAGGGGCTGGCAACGAAATTCAACTTACAGATGCAATTGCCATGTTAATGCAGCAAGAAAAAGTAGACGCGTACGCAATGAAAGGCCGCAGCCACGATTGCGGTAGTAAAATAGGCTACTTAAAAGCAACGATAGAGTTTGCTCTGCGCCGCGACGAGTTTGCAGATGATTTAAAAACATTTATTAAATCGTTAATTTAGTTTTTATTAAATTACCCACCAAGGCGCCTGTTTAGGCGCCTTTTTTAGTGCTAAATTATTAATGCCACTATTAGTATAGCTTTACTCAATTTTAACGACGCGAGTAATAAAGATGGGCTACGCTTAATTATGTTCTGAATTTGACTTGCGTTATTTTTAAACACAACGTAATTTATATTGAAAGGTTTATGTTAATTGGCATTAAAGTTGTATTAAAAGCCACACCCATGGAGGGTCGTGTTAATTTTATCTTTGCAGGTAAATTAACGTATAGGAGCAAATTTGCTCATTGTTTAATAGATAAGTTAAACGCTTTCTTGTGAGAACGTTTAACTGAAATGTAAGTGCACAGGCACTGCTTTCAGGATAACGGGTACATGCTTAAATTAAAAAAATACTATAAACACTTTTTTGTATGCCTTTTTACGCTTACGTTTGGCACGGCGTGCTCTATTACGCCTACCGCTAAACCTGCTGTTGATAATGAAATACCTAACACCACGCCCGATTACGTATCGATAACTGCACTAGAGCTTGCGCAATTAAAAGATGCCGCAATGCAATGGCAGCAAGCACGCGCCGGTATAGAGCGTATTTTAAAGCTTGAAAAAGAAATTACTTACCTGGTTAATCATATAGATATAATAAACTCTAAAGCTATTGCACAATCTAATGCAAGCCCTGCCTATAGCAGCCGTTACACTCGCACGCCTTCGCGTACAACCAGTAATAAGCCACGTCGTCAGCAAACTTACAAAGCTGCTAACAATAACCGAAAGCAAACTATAAAGCTTAATACCCCTAAACATGTATTTGCATTACAAGTTGCCTCGGTTGACTCTAAGCAGGATGTAGCCAAGGCTTGGCAAGAACTAAATACCAAAGCAGCGCCACTATTTAGAGATAAAATATTAACCAACGTAGAAACCGCAAAAATAAATGATAAAACCTTTTATCGCTTAAAGCTTGGCTCTTATAAAAACCTTAAAAATGCCAAAGCCGACTGTGAAGTATTTAAAATGTATAAGCTCGACTGCATTGTAAGTAACTACACCGATAAGCCAATTAAACTTTAATAGTGATACCAACCCGCAATAATAAATAATCATTTGACGGGCCTAATCGTGTTGCGTTCTGCGTTAAAAAATTCTCATTTAGAGCAACTAAATAGCAATTTTTTTGCCTAGCTATCAATACGTTTTACTATCCTCATAATAGATTACTTAATTAAGCTAATTGGTATAAAAGCGCAATAGGTCCTAGCACGCGTGACTTGCTAAGCGTTGATTGGCTGTTAAAATAGCGCCCACTCTTACCCATATTAACAACATACTTATGCTGCACTACAAGGATTTTTTAGCCACATTAGTTTTAGGCTTTGCATTAGCAAACAGTGCTCACGCACTAGCAACGGCCCAAAAGCAGGCGGTGCTCATTAAAAAAGATGACTTAGCCGTATTAAAAGAGTCAGCGCAGCAGTGGCAACAAACCAAGCCTCAACTAGAAAGACTGTTAAAGCTAGAAAGTGAATTACAGCGCACAGTAGATAAATTAAAACAACTTAACGCGCAGCCAAAACCACAGCAAACTAACCACTTAGCTGTTGTAAATACAAATGCGCTGTTTGCTGTGCAAGTGGGGGCATATAAAAATAAAGCGGTACTTGAAGCGGCTATAAAGCAATTTCAATCGGCCTCAAATAAGCTTGAAGTAAATACCGAGCAAGTACTGATTGACCAGCACACCTTTTATAGATTAAAGCTTGGTGCGTTTAAAACAAAAGAAGCAGCAAAGGATGCATGTAAGTCATTAATAAACAATAATACTTGCTTTGTAACCTACTACGTCAAAACGCCTCAAAGTTAATTAACCTGAACTCTGGTTAAGAGCCTTACTAGCATATTGAACTATCTTGATACTTAAATTTATTATCTCTGGCTAGAGATAGGTTTATTATCCAGAGTTTAGGTTAATTAGGCATAATAATTGCTTTATCCTCGGTATGTTTTAAAGAGGACGGCAACTATGCGCCTTTTATTGCCTTTAGTATTGTTAAATTTAACTGCTTGCAACTTGGTTCCGCCCCCAGAGCCGAGTGTGCCTACTGACGCGCCAAAAGCAGCAATGGCACCCTATACCGTTAACGAGTATGTAGCAAATCTAACCTCGCAGCTTAACCATGTAAATGGCGCTTTAAATGCCAATGCGCGCATTGGTGTGAGTAGCTTTTTTTATGCCGATGCTTTAGATACTAAGCTAGTAGCAGGGCAGGCCTCGGGTTTGAGCTTACAAATTCAAGAAAGCTTATTAACGCAATTTACCCAGCTTGGCTATCATACTGTTGAGTACCGCCTAGGTAATAACCTTATATTAGCGCAAAACGCAGACAGCATATTAAGCCGCGACTTAAGTAAATTACGCAATCGCCAAAATATTGACTTAGTCATCACCGGCACTGTAACGCGCCAACAGCATGCTTACATAGTTAATGCACGACTCGTTAATATTGAAAACAAGCAAGTACTGTCGGCAGGCAGCACAGAGATCCCTATAAATGTAATGTGGGGAAACGAAAAAATTCAGCAGCGTGACGGCTCTTTGTACCGCAGCGAATATTAATCAGGAGCACACCATGAGAAACCTATTAATTACCCTATGTTTGCCATTAGGCTTTGGCTGTTCGCAAATGTTAAATTCGCTACATTCAGAGCCGGAGCAGGTTGAGCATGATAATGCAGCCCAGCTTGTTTCAGAGCAACGTGCGGTAAAAGCACCTGCACCAAATGAAGCGTTATTTCAGTCTAATTTAAACAAGCAAAGTAACTACACCAAAAGTGCCCCTGCAAAACGCAAAAATATAAACCATTATGTGCGCGGTATAATGCAAGACATGGTCGAAAACCTGCAATACGTAAACGACAAAACGCCACTTGCCGTTTCTAGCTTTGTATTTTTAGATGATGACTACAGCGATGGAAGCCTGTTAGGTAACCAAATAGCCGAAAGCTTTATGCACGAACTGCATAGTTTTGGAGTACCGGTTATCGATTTTAAAACCACCGATTATATGCGAGTAACATCCGCAGGCGACTTTGTATTTAGTCGCGATTACCTAGAGCTAAACCAAGATCAAAACTTTAATTACGTATTAGCAGGAACACTTGTGAGCCACCAAGGTGGCGTACTGGTAAATGCACGAATAGTGGGCATTAAAAGTAAAGCGGTAGTGGGCAGTGCGCAAGGGTTTATCCCTCAATCAGTGGTTGATGCGCTAAACAGTAGCTATCGCACCGACGGAATTATGCTTAAACAAGCCAGCGAGTGAGGTTGACCATGTTTTACAAACTATCTGCTATAGCGGGGCTAACGGCAACGTTAGCATTAACTGGCTGTTCAATAACGCAAAATAATGAGCATAACGAAAGCATAAACACACGCTCAGACTACACCGTGGTAACGCAAAGTAGCCAACCAACGCCAGTGTATGACAACCAATCTGTGCAGCAGCAAAGTGAGTACGACACAGCAAGGCAGTTTACACCGCTTAAACACCACAAAACGCTGGCAAACTATGTAGAGCAAATGGCGCTGGATTTAGTCGATACGCTTGAAGCCGAAGCGCCCGATAACAACAGCATCAACATAGCGGTTACCACCATTGTAGATTTAGACGCATCGCTTAATAAAAGTAATCAGTTGGGTAATCAATTAGCAGAGACGTTTATTCATCAGCTGCAAAAATTTGGCTACGGCGTGGTAGATTTTAAAACCATGGACAACATTGATGTATCAAACAGAGGCGACTTCGTGTTATCTCGCGATATAGAAAAGCTAAGCGAAAGCAGCATGGCTAACTATGTATTAGCAGGTACGTTAATTTACCGCCCAAATGGCGTAGCAGTAAACACCCGCGTTATAAATGTTCACAGCAAACATATTGTAGCAAGCAGCCGCAAACTCATACCACTGTACGTGTTAAACAAAGAAGATATATATTTATCAAGCAATTAAGTTAATTTTAGCTTGATATGAAAAACAAGAAGCCGTTATAATTTTTGTAAGCTGTAAGCTGTAAGCT
>NZ_DJHW01000118.1:10622-13666 GCF_002433295.1 Pseudoalteromonas sp. UBA6610
GCCGTTATAATTTTTGTAAGCTGTAAGCTGTAAGCTGTAAGCTGTAAGCTGTAAGCTGTAAGCTCGATGCGGCCTCTTAGTTAAATGGATATAACGGCCCCCTCCTAAGGGGCAGTTGCAGGTTCGATTCCTGCAGGGGCTACCAATTAAATCAATAGGTTAAGTGTTTTTTTCATGCTACTTGTTTTGTGTAGCATATTTTTAGCCGGTGCGATACTCGATAAAATTTATTAAGGTTTATCTGTTGATATTGCAAAGTAGTGATGGAAGGGGTTATTTATATAATATAGTCATGGCATTGGAGATACCATGACTTGAAATGATACTCTGTCATTAAGATTGCAAACAACTCTTTTTGATTTGTTTAATTCTGTCAACTATATACGTCAAGTCCTCGAAGTAAGGCTGCGATAATGCTAGACTTTTTAAAGACTTATTGGTGTAACCGTCATTAATACGATACAGGCATTTATCATAAGCTCCAGTTTTACAAGGCTTACAGTTAGATATTTCATTATCATGGCATTTCGACTGCAAATTATTAATAGCTTTTAATAACTCTATTGCAAATAAGTCAAGTAACCATTTACCTTTGGTAATTCTTTTTAAAGTTTCTAATGAGTTAGTAAGATCCTTTTCATTCGCAAATAAGTCTAAAGCCTCTTTTTTATTTGCAAGTTCTCGTCTAATTTTTGGATCTTTTGTTCGCCCATAGTTATATGAATAAGAAAAACATGATTCATATTCAGGCTCTAAAGCTTTTTTTAGTGCTTCCAGTGAAAAGTAATAAAGATCGAGTAATTTATTTGATACTTCATCCATGACCTTTTTACAAAGCTCATCTGTAATAAGAACTCTATTAGCTTTACAACAAATGCTCAGTATTCTTTGAACAATTTCTTTAGCTACAAAGTGACTTTCAATTGAATAGTAATTTAATACCAAAATTGGCTCAAGTTCGGGTAGCTCTAACCTGAAGTCTCTAACATCTTTGTCAATTATCGCTAATATGTGCTCATCTAATCTATGGGTTTCACAATTTAAAGAATTTAGCTCTTCAATTGCACGTATAACGTGATCACATCCCTCACCAAAGCCATCAATATTATCAATTGAATATACTTCATAGTTAAATTCAACATCAGGTGCTAAATTATCATAAACTGAAATATCATCTATTCCTTCTACAATTAAAGCTGGTACTCCAGTGATAATTGCTTCATTGAGTATTTCATCGATTTCATAAAAACAACTTTCCACTTAAGATCTCCTAACTAAAAGCTTAGAAAGATAGTCAGGATTTCTTTTTGCAAGTGCAGGGGAGTGAGAAGCAACAATTATCTGAGTTTTAGGTAGTAGTTCTGAAAAAATTGACATTAACTCCCTTTGCCATTTTATATTTAGCGAAATTTCAGGTTCATCTATAATTAAGAAATTTCTCTCTTGACCCTCGAATAACACTAACGCTAAGAAAGTCAGAATATGTCTTTCACCACTAGATAATTCGTTTACGGAGTGTCGCTCACCATCAATTCGGACAAAAACCTCTTGACCATTCACAACAAGTTTTTTGTCGCCAATTAAATAAGCGTTGAAGCGCTCAACAAGTAGATTTATAGCGCTTAAAATTAACTTTTCGACTTCCAGTTCATCAATCATATTTTGGAATAACTCACTAAGTAATGAGTGTTCTAATATTTTTTCTAGTTCTCCTTTTTGATTGATTTTACCTAAAATGTTAACTATGCGAGTTTTGAAATTATTATCCTCACCATCATCTAAAGCCTCTATTATTCTGTCTTTGCTTTCCAAAATTCGAGGGCCGAGGTTTTGACGTTCTGGGTGAAATTGACGCGGCGAGCTATTTTCAACGTCAATTGCTACAGACAAAGTGTCAAATAAAGCACTTTGTATTTTTTTAGTTGCTGTGAATCTGGCAATTCTATATCGTTGAAGTAATAACTCTTCAATATTTTCAATTTTTATACTTTGTAGGTACAAGTGACTTTTGTTGAAATCTATTTCAGGTCTTCTGTTTCTATTTCTGACTGCATTTTTTCTTCTAAGGAAATAAGATAACTCCTCAGAAAGTTCAATTATCATTTTGCGGGTATAGCTAATACCTCTTTCTCGAGCAAAAAATTGGCTCTGCCATTTAGGGTGCATAAAAAAATCAATTAGAACGTCAGGCTCAACTTTCATTGATTGTGTGCTAATACCCCTCTCTACACCTAAAGATAAAGATTTAGAGTTTGATAGAGGGCTCTCATCGAAACTAGTCCAATCATAGCCATGCTCTGATAGTACAACAGAGACTCTTATTTCTTTATCATCATCCTGTACATCACAGTTAATTGATCTTATACCTATTGCTAAAAGAGCTTCATCATCCTGTGATAAAAATGAATTAATTGCTTTTAGGAATGTTGTTTTTCCACAACCATTATCACCGAAAATTACAGTTACATTTTTTGCTGACATATCAACAGTAGCTATTCTGTCATCAGCTTTGAAACCATTGAACTCTATTTTCTCTATTCTCATTCTGAATCCATCTTTTGAGATTAAGGCTTAAAACAAGCTTGTTAGAGGTTACATTAAATTGCATATTTTTAACCATATTGGGTGATTAATTTAGTTAATTATGAAACCAATTTTGGCAGGTGAGAGGTTTAAATAAATTGTTTAGCGATTAGCTCTCCCTGCAACGCATACAATTACTTTACCATTACACATAATTAAGAAAAGCATTGCAATAAATTTTATAAAAACAGGTTAAATATCGATTTATTAAATCACTATACAGTACAGTTATTTACAGAGCTCCAAGTAAAAACTTTCTTGCCATTTTGGCAGGTGCGTAGCTAAAGGTTATTTTTGAATTTTGGTAGAGGATTTGAGCTACCTTAAGCTCGTTTTATAGCTTTAGGTCTTTTGAAAAGTGTCAAAATAGTGCTTTAGCTATTCAAAGTAATATTGTTGTGCTTTTTCTAAACGCCATTGGTAGTAAATCAATGGGTTCACCCATTAGAAAGTTCCGGTCA
>NZ_DJHW01000048.1:0-10909 GCF_002433295.1 Pseudoalteromonas sp. UBA6610
TATGGAATTACATCAAGAGATTAAAACACTTGCTGCGCAATTGGGCGTTATTTTAACGGATAAACGCTTATGGATCACTACCGCTGAATCATGTACTGGTGGCGGAGTGAGTTATGCGCTTACAGATACGCCAGGTAGCTCAGGTTATTTGGGCCGCGCATTTGTTACTTATAGTAATGAAGCTAAGCATGAACTGCTTAATGTGGCCAATACTACGCTAGAGCAATTTGGTGCGGTGAGTGAGCAAACAGTAAAAGAGATGGCTTTTGGTGCCGCAAGCGTTGCCAAAGCTGATGTTGCCGTGGCAATTTCGGGCATTGCTGGGCCAGGTGGCGCTACGTCCGATAAACCAGTTGGCTTTGTATGGTTTTGCATACAAATTGCCAATGAACAATTTACGTTTAAGCAAATATTTAACGGCGATAGAGCGCAAGTTAGAATGCAAGCTATTGAATTTGCATTGAAAAGTACGATCGAGAAGATAAAATTATAAATTTCACTTGATACTGTGATTTCATACAGTATACTTGTTCGCATTAGCCGGATTTGGAGAACAGAATGAACGATAATAAACAAAAAGCGCTGGACGCTGCACTATCACAAATTGAGCGTCAATTTGGTAAAGGATCAATTATGAAACTGGGCGATAACAAAGCCCTAAATATTGATGCTGTATCTACAGGCTCACTTGGGATTGATATTGCTTTAGGCATAGGCGGTTTGCCTATGGGGCGTATTGTTGAAGTGTATGGCCCTGAGTCTTCAGGTAAAACAACGCTTACTTTGCAAGTTATCGCGCAGGCTCAAAAAGAAGGCAAAACATGTGCCTTTGTTGATGCTGAGCATGCTCTTGATCCGGTATACGCACAAAAGTTAGGTGTTAACATTGATGAGCTGTTAGTTTCTCAGCCAGATACCGGTGAGCAAGCACTAGAAATTTGTGACATGTTAGTACGTTCAAGTGCTGTAGATGTTGTTATTGTCGATTCTGTTGCTGCGCTTACACCTAAAGCTGAAATTGAAGGCGACATGGGCGACTCGCACATGGGCTTACAAGCACGTTTAATGTCGCAAGCACTACGTAAGCTTACAGGTAATATTAAACGCTCAAATACGCTATGTATTTTCATTAACCAAATTCGTATGAAAATTGGTGTAATGTTTGGTAACCCTGAAACAACAACCGGTGGTAATGCACTTAAGTTTTACGCGTCAGTGCGTATTGATATTCGTCGAATTGGTTCTGTAAAGGAAGGCGATGAGGTAGTCGGTAACGAAACCCGCGTTAAAGTAGTTAAAAACAAAGTTGCACCACCGTTTAAACAAGCTGAGTTCATCATTATGTATGGTGAAGGTATTTCTAAACAAGGTGAGTTAATTGATTTAGGTGTTAAGCACAAAATTGTTGAAAAAGCAGGTGCTTGGTACAGCTACAATGGCAATAAAGTAGGCCAAGGTAAATCAAACTCTATTAAGTTTTTGAAAGAAAACGTAGAAATTGCAGATGAAATTGAAGGTAAGTTACGTGATATGTTGCTATTAAAAGCAACGGTTGAGCCAGAAGATGGCGAAGACGTATTAGGCGCTGAGTCTGACCTTTAAGTGTAAACGTTCTCTAAGCTTGATTTGACCCGAGCTTTAAAAGGCGCTAACCAGCAGTGGTTAGCGCCTTTTTGTGTTTAAAGCACACTAAAACTATAACCTTACAGGCTTTAATAGATGCAGTTTAAATAGCGCTTAGTCATATTTATAGTGAGGCTGGCTAACAAGTACGCTTTTTAATTGAGGCGCGTAATAAAAGATGGTATTGCAATTACTTTGCATAAGGTAGATAGCGCAAGGAGGGTGATAAGCGCTTTAACTTAAAGGGGCTTAAAACAAAAACGGCACTAAAAAGTGCCGTTTAAATTTAAAAGCCGTAATTTAAAAGAGCGACTTATAGCTGCCAGTTTACCGATAGCGCATAGTTACGCGGCGCACCGTAATAACCTTGAGCCCAGTATAGGCTGTGTAGGTATTTTTCATCTGTGGTGTTATTAACGTTAAAAGTAACCCCAACGTTTTCTGTAATTTTGTAGTTAGCCATTAAATCAAGAATACCGTAAGCATCTTGGTTCGTGGTTACAAGTGCAGCGCCGGTTGCATCTTCAACTTGTACGCGGCTAACCGAGTCTTGCCAACGATAATTTGCACCAAAAGTTAAGCCTTCAACAAATGGTACTTGGTAAGTTGCAGCCAGTTTTAGCTGGTTCTCTGGCGTGTAATCTTCAACTAAATCATCACCATCAATACTTAAATTACTAAAGCTGATGCTTGCACTTAAATCCTCGGTCACTTTACCACTTAATTCAATTTCAAAACCGTCGCTGGTGATACCATCAGCACCATAATAACGAGTATCGCTTGGTAATGAATCAGGTAATGCAACCGCTAGGTTTTCTTGTTTTGCATCAAAGTAAGCAAAGGTTACAAATACTTGGTCGTCTAAAAGCTGTGCTTTTAAACCAATTTCGCTACTTTTACCTGTAATTGGCGCCAATTGCTCAGCATTAATATCAAGCTCTTTTTGTGGCACAAAGGTCTCTGTGTAACTTGCGTAGGCTGAAAGCGATTCATTAAAGTCATACACAGCCCCCACATACGGGATAACTTCGCTGTCGTTACGTGTTTGTTCTACACCATAAGCAGTGCCGGATGTTTCCCAATCAGTGTAACGTACACCTGCTAACACACTTAGCGGAGCGCTTAATTTAATGCGAGTAGACATATAAGCTGATTGCTGTTTGTTTTCTATGTCACTGCCATTTAAGCCATCAGCAAGGGTTGCTTCAGGTACTACGCCATCCCATGTATCAAGCGAAGGCATTGCTGGGAAGCCGTTGCCCGTGGTGTAATCGTAAAGCGACTGTTCGTTGTAATCCATTTTTGCTTGGCTAACACCAAATGACAGGTCGTGCTCTTGGCCAAATAAATCAAATTTACCGCTGGCGTATAAATCAAATAAATCGTGCTTATCTTCGTAGTCGTAACGGCTTGCGTAACCGGTTAAACCAAGGCCAGTTTCGCTATCTGGTGTGCCATATACGTAAAATAGTTCCGAGTCTTGCTCGTTTTCTATGTGTGCGTAACGCGCTGTTGCAACCCACGTAGCCGATAGGTTTTGCTCAAGTGTTACATA
This sequence comes from Pseudoalteromonas sp. UBA6610, assembly GCF_002433295.1. Classification (NCBI taxonomy): domain Bacteria; kingdom Pseudomonadati; phylum Pseudomonadota; class Gammaproteobacteria; order Alteromonadales; family Pseudoalteromonadaceae; genus Pseudoalteromonas; species Pseudoalteromonas sp. UBA6610. Next base: position 3,179 of record NZ_DJHW01000048.1, read on the forward strand.
TACTTGCTCTGCGCTGTTATCCCAGTAAGACCAATCAGATGCCGTACTTGTAGAGGCGTCGTAGTTTGTTGCTGTGCCATCGGTGTAATAAAGAGGGAGTGCGCCCCAAAGTGGGCTATCGGCATCTTTTTGTTGGTTAACATAGTTGATGCTTAATGTCGTGTCGTCGGTTAGCTTGCCTTCGTAAGCAAGATAAGCAATTGTTTTATCTGTTTCGTAACGATCTAGGTATGACTCCGCTTTTTGCTTGGTAAATACGGCGCGCACAGCGTGGTCGTCGTTAATTGGCGTTGAAACATCTACTTCTAAACGCTTGTTGTTCCATGAACCATACGATGCAGATGCATGCGCTTGAGTTATGTAAGTTGGTTTTTTTAATACCATATTTACGGTTGCAGATGGGTTACCTGCGCCAGTCATAAGGCCGTTTGCACCACGTACAATTTCTACACGGTCGTAAATAGACGTATCTAAAGTGCCCTGAATAGAGCCTGAGCTTTGAGGGATACCTAAACCATCAACCTGAAAGTTTGTTATTTCAAAGCCACGGGCTTTAAAATAAGTACGGTCAGTTTCTATTTGTTCTACAGTTACACCGGGGGTGCTCTCTAGCACTGAGTTAATATCATCTAGTGAAAAATCATCCATTAAAGCGCGAGAAACAACAGAAATACTTTGTGGGGTTTCTTTGATTGTTAGGCCTAATTTTGTAGCAGATTGCGCATCTTCTGTGATGTAGTTTTTATGATGCTGGCCATATACTGCTATTTTTTCTAATGAGTCATCTGTATTTGTTGTAGTTTCTTGTGCAAATGCATGACCAGATAAAACAAGTGAAGTAATAAGGCTTAGCTTAGATAAACGCAAAATTTGTTGGGATGACATGTGTTTTTCCAATAGGTTCAAAAAAGAAGTGCATAACATAATCTAAATGAGAGTGATTTTCAATAACATGTTTGTTGTTTGTGCAAAATAATTAGTAGTTATCCGAAATTGTGGGAATTTAGTGGATTTTAGCAACTAAATAGCCGCTTAGTTTAGCGCTAAGGTAATACTCCTTAATCGCAAAGAGGGTGCTATTTCTGTACAAACTTTTATCTGAGCTCTTCCAAATGCTGCTATTTAAGCTTGTTTAAGTGCTAACCGTGTTTAATTTACTGAAAATCTCAGACAAAAAAGCACCCTTAAATACCATTACTACCACAGTACTATTAAACCTTTTAAACAGAGTTCAAGTTGTATAGCTAAAAAAAGCGGCCTAAGCCGCTTTATTGTGATCACTATGTTTAATTAAAAATTGTATTTTACAGAAAATTGTAAGCGCTCTAAATCACCGTCAATACCACTTTCTGTTTCGCGCTCGGCATGTTTAAACTCTGCACCAAATGTTAAACGCTTAACCGGTGAGTATAAAATGTTTGCACTAAAGCTTTGGCTTGATTCAACAGGGTCGCCTGATATTGTTAATAGATCGGTGTTGTTGTCAGCACTAAAGAAAGAATATAAAAAGGTTGAGCGCCACTGGCTTGTCCATTTATGTTGATAAGCAACAAAACCAGATGTTGAGTCTATTGCATCAAGCTCATCGCCATTAAGCACTGCACCATGGGCAACATTTAAGCCCACGTAACGACCAAGGCCTTTACCTTGAGTAAGCATAAATTTAAGGTAATCTTCGCCAAAATTTACACGGCCTGAAGCGCTAATACCAAACGAGGTTTCATCAGCGTCAACATCGCCTACTTTATAAGTAAGTTGGCGAGCAAGAGCTGCAACTACAAAGTTACCCCAATCGGCATTGTGTGTGTAGCGCGCAGTAAAATCAGGAAGTGACGCATCATCTGTTTCTACACGAGCGCCACCTTGTGTGGTAATTGTGCTTTCTGGGTTTTCTAGTGAGAACGACCAAGCACCGGTTGTGTACTTAATTTGCGTTTGGCGAACAAAAACAGTGCCTTCAGCAGGGCCTACAAAATCAAGTGTTTCTGCAAGTGCACCCACGTTTTGAAAGTTTGACCATGTTTGACCAAATAACCAGCCATCGTAAGTTACAAATGCATGGCGAATACGTGGTGCATAAGAGTTTGATACGCGCTCGTTACCGCCAGGGGCCGATGCTAAAAAGTCTAACTCAATTTTAGTTTTAACTGTTTTACCGTTATCCATTAACGTTGACGTACCAAAGTTAAAACGTGACTCACGTGCATGCATATCAAATACGGCATCCGAATCATCGTCATCGCCTACTGGCAGTGTGCTTGGTACGTAAAAATCACGCCCTACATTTGAGCCATCAGGAGCGCCTGCAGAGTAATCACTCCACATTGTATCTAGCTTAATGTATCCGCCGTAAGTAAATTCGGTGTTACCTACTTTAGCTGCAGTTGCCGCATAAGCTGTGCTTGTTAAAGCACATAATACAGCACTCGCTGCAAGAGTTTTTAATGGGGTAAATTTCATTGTGGTGTCCTTTAAAGGCTACTTGTTGTTTGTTGCTTTTTAAACGTTCAAATGTATTACTTGCTACAGGTATTACTTACGAATAAAAATTTATTTATCTTGCATCACGCTATGAGTTCGTTAAATAAGTGTTTAACTTGCATGGCTGCATCATTATTTTTTAATGTCCGAAAACCACTTTTAAATATGTGCAAAATTTACTCAATTACCTATTGGTCTATAAGACAAAGGTTTAAGAGTAATTCAATGGCCACTTACTTATATTTAACATACTGTATTTCTATGTAAAAAAGTCATGAGCGGCGAGATTATAAACCACAAAATGTTAATTAGAAGGGTTGTACAACTAAGGTCTAATACTTAATAAAGTACTGCTGAGTAATCCTTTAATCATGGCAAGTTATTAAAATGGAGACTGAGATGTCACAAAGTATCTATCCTGTTCCTGCACATATTGAAAAAACGACGTTAGTTGATAACGAAAAATATAATACACTCTACAAACAGTCGATTGATGACGCACAAGGGTTTTGGCGTGAACATGGCCAGCGCTTAGATTGGTTTACTCCGTATACTAAAGTAAAAAACACCTCATTTGATAAAGGCCATATCGATATAAAATGGTACGAAGATGGCGTTTTAAATGCCTCTTATAACTGTATTGACCGCCATTTAAAAACCAAAGCCGATAAAGTTGCGCTTATTTGGGAAGGAGACAACCCAAACCAAAGTGAAAATATTACCTACCAACAATTACATGATGAAGTGGCGCGCTTTGCTAATGGTTTAAAAAAACTGGGCGTACAAAAAGGTGACCGAGTTGCTATTTATATGCCGATGACGCCGCAAGCCATTTACGCCATGCAGGCCTGTGCACGTATTGGTGCTATTCACTCGGTTGTATTTGGTGGTTTTTCTCCCTCTGCCATTGCAGATCGAATTAAAGATTCAGGCGCTAAAGTGGTGATCACATCCGATGAAGGCCGCCGAGCTGGTAATTGTGTTCCTTTAAAAGCGAATGTTGATGAAGCCGTAGCACAAGAGTCGGTGACAAGCATTGAACACGTTATTGTACATCAGCTAACCGGTGGCGAAGTTGATTGGAACGAGCACGATATTTGGTGGCATGAGCTTGTTGCCGACCAACCGGCGCAGTGCGAACCGGAGCCAATGAATGCAGAAGATCCACTCTTTATTTTATATACTTCGGGCTCTACCGGCCAACCAAAAGGGGTTGTGCATACTACAGGGGGTTACTTAGTTTACTCATCAATGACCCACGAATACGTATTTGATTTACAAGAAGACGACGTATATTGGTGTAGCGCCGATGTAGGTTGGATCACCGGCCACAGCTATATTGCTTATGGCCCACTGGTTAATGGCTGTACGCAAGTGGTATTTGAAGGCGTGCCGACCTACCCAACCGCAGGGCGCATGGGGGAGGTGATTGATAAGCACGGCGTAACCATTTTATACACTGCACCAACCGCTATTCGAGCGTTAATGGCTAAAGGCGATGAGCCAACCGCATCATCTAATCGTCAAAGTTTACGCATTTTAGGCTCGGTGGGTGAACCCATCAACCCTGAAGCATGGACGTGGTATTACGAAAATATTGGTAATGCTAATTGCCCAATCGTAGATACGTGGTGGCAAACCGAAACGGGCGGCATTATGATCACCCCACTGCCTGGTGCCACCCAAACTAAGCCAGGTTCAGCAACGCATCCGTTTTTTGGTATTGCGCCGGCTCTATTTGATGCAGAGGGTAATACACTAGAAGGTGCCGTTGACGGTAATTTAGTGATATTAGATAGCTGGCCTTCACAAGCGCGTACTGTTTATGGCGACCACGAACGTTTTGAACAAACCTATTTTAGTGCTTACCCCGGTGTTTACTTTACAGGTGACGGCTGTCGTCGTGATGAAGATGGCTATTACTGGATCACAGGGCGTGTTGATGACGTGCTTAATGTATCAGGGCATCGTTTAGGCACCGCTGAAATAGAAAGCGCGCTGGTTGCTCACGAAGCTGTAGCAGAGGCCGCCGTAGTAGGTTATCCGCATGATATTAAAGGCCAAGGTATTTATGTTTACATTACGCCAAATGAGGGCGTTACTGTAAGTGATGAGCTGACAACTCAAGTCCGTAATTGGGTACGTAAAGAACTAAGTCCAATAGCTTCCCCTGATATGATTCAATGGTCGCCAGGCCTACCAAAAACGCGTTCAGGTAAGATTATGCGTCGAATTTTACGTAAAATAGCCGCAAATGAACACCAACAGCTAGGGGATACATCAACACTTGCAGACCCAACCGTGGTAGATGAGCTCATAGAAAACCGATTAAATCGTTAAATGCGCGTTAAAAACTTGATTACAAGTTGATTCTAAACGTAGTATATCGGCTGTCAGTAAGTACTTTATACCTTATTGGCAGCCGAATTTATTAGGAGCGAACCATGAGTCAGTTTTTAATAGCGGATGATCATCCGTTATTTCGCGAGGCACTAAAAGGAGCATTAAGTGCTAAGTTTGACGATTTAGAGGTATTTGAATCATCAGATTTTGACAGCACACTGCAAGTGCTTAGCGAACAAGAAGATCTTGATATATTACTGCTAGATTTACATATGCCAGGTAATGGCGATTTATATGGCCTGATCCGCATTCGCGAAGACTACCCAAGCTTACCCATAGCGGTTGTCTCAGGAAGTGAAGACATAAACATAGTGTCTAAGGTAATGGGTTATGGCGCAATGGGCTTTATTCCTAAGTCATCATCTTCAGATGATATTGCTAATGCTATAAACCAAATACTAGAAGGCGATACGTGGCTTCCAAAAGAGTTAGAAAATAAAGTAGCCGAAATAGAAGGAGAAGACAGAGAAATTGCCGCGCAGGTTGCATCGTTAACGCCGCAGCAATATCGTGTATTGCAATACCTTCATGAAGGGTTACTAAACAAACAAATAGCGTACGAACTACATATTTCTGAGGCAACAGTCAAAGCACACATTACCGCAATTTTTAGAAAACTTGGCGTTTATAACCGTACCCAAGCCGTTCTTATTGCCGCTAAATTACAACTAGAACCAATAGAGCAAGCTTAAAATATTAAAAGCGCTAGAATTTGTTTATCGTTTAAAAATAAATTTACAGCCGTATGTTTGGTGTTTAGGCAAAGCCGTGCCTAGCTAATGAGCTTATTGCCTGTTAATAGGTGATAAGCGCTTACAAATACCAGATATGCGCTGCTCTGGGTGATATGGCAAGACTGAATAAACTTCAATCCACAAAAGCCAATACACTCAAGCAGCGCTTTTTAAACTTAAAACCTACACGTTATTTACCTTTTATACATGATCTCTTTTGCAAACAATGCTAGGTTAGCGCAATTTTGTAATTTATAGAGCCAAGTATGACAGACTCCACACACTCACCTAATAATCAACCTAAAGACAATAACGGCTTATTTAATCGCTTTTTAGCAACCGTTGAGTTTTTAGGAAATATGCTTCCTCATCCCATTACTTTATTTGCGATATTTGCGGTTTCAATTGTGCTAATAAGTGGTATTGCCGATTGGTTTGGGCTAAGCGCAATTGACCCAAGACCGATTGGGGCAGCAGGGCGTGCGCCTGATGGAGTAATTGAAGTTGTTAGTTTACTCAGTGCTGAGGGGCTACAGCGTATTATGGCTGGCTTGGTTACTAACTTTACCGGTTTTGCGCCTTTAGGCACTGTTTTAGTGGCACTACTTGGGGTAAGTGTTGCAGAGCATTCAGGGCTACTCTCTGCTGCTATGCGAGGCATGGTTATGGGCGCGTCAAAGCGTTTAGTTACCTTTATGGTGGTGTTTGCGGCCATAATGTCTAACACAGCTTCTGAGCTTGGCTATGTGGTTTTAATTCCGCTTGCGGCCATGATATTTCATAGTTTGGGACGCCACCCTTTAGCTGGCTTAGCGGCTGCCTTTGCCGGTGTTTCTGGCGGCTATAGCGCTAACTTACTACTTGGCACAATAGACCCATTATTAGCAGGTATAACTACGCCTGCAGCACAAATGATTGACCCAACGTACGAGGTTGGCGCCGAGGCTAACTGGTATTTCATGATGATATCAGTATTACTTATCGCCGCACTGGGTACACTCGTAACCGAAAAAATAGTAGAGCCGCGTTTAGGTAAATATAACCCCGATGAAGCCAGTATCGACTTGTCACAAAACAATATTGATACACTTACCACGTTAGAAAAAACCGGTCTAAAATGGGCGGGCGTTGCTCTATTAGTGGTGCTGTCGTTATTTGCTTGGACGATTATTCCTGCCGATGGCATTTTACGCCACCCAGAAACAGGCCAAGTGGCAGGCTCGCCTTTTTTAAAAGGAATAGTCGCAATTATATTTGTAACTTTTAGTGTGCCAGGCTTTGTTTACGGGCGTGTTGTTGGCAGCATGAAAAACGATAAAGACATTATTAACGCAATGAGCAAAAGCATGAGCTCAATGGGTTTATATATAGTATTAGTATTTTTTGCAGCCCAGTTTGTGGCCTTTTTTAAATGGACTAATTTAGGCACTATTTTGGCAATTAATGGTGCAGCACTATTACAAGCGTTAAACCTTACCGGCCCAGAAGTGTTTGTATTGTTTATATTAATGTGTGCAATGGTTAACTTGAGTTTAGGATCGTCATCGGCGCAGTGGGCGATTACGGCCCCTATTTTTGTGCCTATGCTTATGCTAATTGGTTACGCGCCAGAAACCATTCAAGCGGCGTACCGTATTGGTGACTCTGTGACTAACTTAATCACCCCAATGATGAGCTATTTTGGCTTAATTTTAGCGGTGGCAGTTAAATATAAAAAAGACATGGGTATAGGGACGTTAGTGGCCACCATGCTGCCATACAGTATTGTGTTTTTTATCGGTTGGGTCATTTTATTTTACGTATGGGTGTTTGCTTTAGGCTTGCCAGTAGGGCCTGAATCACCTATTTATTACACACCTTAATGGTGGATGCCAATTTACAATTAATTACGGTGTCGGATCAAACACAGCTACAGCTAATATCTGACTCTAATTAAGCTGTTAGGCATAAAAAAGCCAGCAAAAGGGGTACACCCTATTGCTGGCTTTATAGTATGTAAAAAGGGGTCTTAGCTAAATACCACGGTTTTATTACCGTTAATAAATAGTTTGTGTTCAGAAGCTAGTTGTAAGGCTTTACTAAACACGGTTTTTTCTACGTCTTTACCCATTTT